>NZ_AUEY01000005.1 GCF_000426225.1 Desulforegula conservatrix Mb1Pa | reverse complement strand
CTTCAATAGTTTCTCCACTGAATCAAGATCTCCGCCTATGCTTCCGTAGTGCCTGACCTCTCCTGAACGACCTTCTTCTGCGAGTGCCACATCTATACTATTTTTATGTACATCAAGGCCTACATATATGTTATTCTTCTTCATACCTGCCTCCATGGTTTTGGCTCTGTGTTTTTAGTCTCTAAAAATATAATCCACGTTTGCATGGATGGCAGGTTTTTTCTTTAGATGACAACCATGTTATCTGCGAATCCTGATTTTTTGAGAAATCATAAAAATTAAAACAGAAAAGAGCCTGCCGGGAAATCGGGCTATGGCTTACGCTTCATCTCGCCTGCAACCTCAATATAGGCAATTATTTTTTCAAGCATTGCCTGGGGCTGGACAGGCTTTGTGATATAGTCATTCATGCCTGCTTTTTCGCATTCCTCCCTATCCCCCTTCATTGCCATTGCCGTCATGGCTATGATGATGACATCAGGATTTAAAACCCTGGCTTCGCCGGAACGGATCGCCCTGGTCGCTGAAATCCCGTCGAGCTCAGGCATCTGTACATCCATGAGCACTATATCATAGGGAATCATTTCAAGGGATCTGATGGCTTCAAGCCCGTTTGAAACAGCATCGGCCCGTATGCCAGCTTTTTCAAGAACACGAAGCCCTATTTTCTGGTTGACAGGGTTGTCTTCCGCTATCAGAATCCTTACTCTGCGTTTGATTTCCTCGGGCAGGGAATGCCTTGTTATTATCCTCTGTTTCTGGCGCATCTCTCCTGTCATGGGCCGCTGTTCAAACACAGCAGTGATGCAGTCATAAAGCTGGTGGTACTTGACGGGTTTCGGAAGATATGCAGAAAACCCCGCTTCCTGGAGCCTTGTGGCATCTCCACGGTTTGAATAGGAGGTCAGCATGATGAGCTTTGTTTCGTTTAACTCACCATCTGCTTTTATTGCCCGCCCAAGATCTTCCCCGTTCATTCCTGGCATCATATAGTCAAGTATGGCCATGCTGTAAGGCCTTTTGATTTCAACACCTTTTTTTAGAATATCAAATACGTCCAAAGGATCCTGGCAAATCTCAAAACTGAAATGCCATTTGCTCATATAGGCAAATATGATCTCAAGATTTGTTCTGTTGTCATCGACAACAAGAATCCTCTTTGACCTCATGTCGACAGGAGCCTCGAGATGATCATCCTGATCCTTTGGCTGCTTTTCAAACTCCGCCGTAAACCAGAAAACCGAACAGGAGCCTTCACGGCTGTCCACGCCAATTTTGCCTTTCATCATCTCAACCAGTTTCTTTGAAATGACAAGCCCAAGCCCGGTTCCCCCGTATTTTCTGGTGGTTGAGGAATCGACCTGGCTGAAACTCTTGAAAAGCCTGTCCATTTTATCCCTTGGGATGCCTATTCCGGTGTCTTTCACCTCAAATCTGATTAAAGCAATGGATTCTGTTTCTTCTTCAAGAAAAACATGGATGGATATCTCTCCTGTAGTTGTGAACTTAAGAGAATTTGAGCACAGATTCAAAAGTATCTGACGCAGACGTCCCGGATCTCCAACAAGCATTGAAGGCACTTCATGATGAATATGACAGGCAAATTCAAGGCCCTTCTGTTGAATCCTGTAGGCAAGGAGATCAGCCATTTCCTCAATTGTACTTCTAAGGTCAAAATCAAGTTTCTCGAATTCAAGCTTGCCCGCCTCAATTTTTGAAAAATCGAGGATGTCGTTTATGATTGAAAGCAGAACTTCAGCGCTGGTCTGGACATTATCAGTATAGTCCCTTTGTTCCGCATCAAGCTTCGAGTCAGCCAGAAGCCCTGCCATTCCAAGGATGCAATTCATTGGCGTCCTTATTTCGTGGCTCATGTTTGCAAGAAACTCACTCTTGGCTATATTTGCCGACTCTGCTTCAAGCCTTGCTTTGTTAAGGGATTTACGGGAATTGACAAGCTGCTTTGTCATCAGATGACTGTAAATGCTAAGGAGGGAAAAATATATGGTAATGGTAGATACACAGATTATCGTTGCAAGGAAATCAGATTCCATTGTGACGTGAAACCCTTCAACCCCTATTCCGGCTGCCACCCCTGAAACAAATGCGATTGATGAAACAGCAAAAAGCCTCACGCCGCCCATGCGATAGCTGTTCGAAATCAGAACATTTACAATTCCAACAACAACCCATAGTTGAAAATGAAGAACCGGAAGCATGGTGCCAATAAAAAAGCCGTCCACGCATATATTCTTAATCTCGGAATCTTTGGAACTGGAACTTGAACAGGCTGAGAAATAAGCAACCGTAGGCCAAATAAAACTTAATAAAAAATACGGCCAGAACCGCCAGACAAAAACCTCCGAACCATAATAAAACCAGCCGGTCAGAAAGCTTATGCAAAGATAGCCTATCATCCTTGGAAGATAATTCATTTTAACTATGGGATGAATTTTTTTGACAGGCTCATTCTGCATGACAATGCCTTAAAACACGTCTTGAAACTTTATTTTTTACAATGACCGACTCGCCTTTTTGCGGCTATATAAACAATAAAGATATGACAGCTCCGCAAAAACTCAGATGCCCGTCATTCCGGCGCAGGCTGAATCCGGAAGTATCTGAAAATACAAAGATGCCGGATCAAGTCCGGCATGACGCCGTTGCCGTTTTTTAGTTATTGATAGTCCATCAAGATATGAAAATCCTCAGATTTTTCGCTTTTGATTCCCTATCATTTCAATATAGACCCCGATCTTTTCAAGCAAAATCTGGGGCTGGACAGGTTTGGTAATATAATCATTCATACCGGCAGCCTCGCATTCCTCCCTGTCCCCCTTCATTGCCCTGGCTGTCATGGCTATTATTATCACATCCTGTTTCAGAGTCTTTGCCTCGCCTGATCTTATCATGCTCGTTGCGGTAAGTCCGTCAAGCTCGGGCATCTGAACATCCATGAGAACAATGTCATAGGGAATCGTTTCAAGAGCCTTGATTGCCTCAAGCCCGTTTGATACTGCATCAGCTCTGATTCCGGCCTTTTCAAGAACACGAAGTCCTATTTTCTGATTTACAGGATTATCTTCCGCTATCAGAATCCTTATTCTGCGCCTTGCCTCTTCGGGAAGGGTGTATTTTGTGATGATTCTCTGTTTCTGCGGGCTTTCACTTGTAATTTGACGTTTGTCAAAAACAGCCATTATACAGTCATATAGCTGATGATATTTGATGGGCTTGGGAAGATAAGCTGCAAACCCAACATCCTCAAGCCTTGCAGCATCACCTCTCTGGGAAAATGATGTAAACATTATGAGCTGGGTATCCTTTAGAACATGATCCGCTTTTATGGCCTTTCCAAGCTCCTCACCGTTTATTCCGGGCATCATGTAATCAAGAATTGCCATGCTGTAAGGTTTCCCATTTTCAATAGCCTTTTTCAAAAGATCCATGACCAAGAGAGGCTCATTGCAGATTTCAAAGCTGAACTGCCAGATCCTCATATAATTGGTTACTATTTCAAGGTTTGTATTATTGTCATCAACAACAAGTATACGTTTAGATCTCATGTCGACAGGAGCTTCGAGAATGTCATGCTGCTCTTTCGGCTGCTTTTCAAACTGGGCGGTAAACCAGAAAACAGAGCCAAAACCTTCCCTGCTCTCCACCCCGATCTTTCCGCCCATCAGTTCCACAAGCTTTTTGGAAATAACAAGTCCAAGACCGGTTCCTCCATATTTACGCGTTGTTGATGCGTCAACCTGGCTGAAACTTTTAAATAGCCTGTCCATCTTATCCTGGGGTATGCCAATACCCGTATCCCGGACATCGAATCTCAGGGTAGCCGAGGTATCAGTCTCCTCATCCAGCAGAACATGAATGGAGATTTCGCCCTTGCTTGTGAATTTCTGGGCATTCGAGCAAAGATTCAAAAGAACCTGACGCAGACGTCCGGGATCTCCAACAAGCATGGATGGCACTTCATGATGGACATGGCATACGAATTCCAGTCCCTTCTGCTGAATTCTGTAGGCAAGGAGATCAGCCATTTCTTCGATTGTGGATCTCATGTCAAAATCCAGTTTCTCGAATTCAAGTTTCCCGGCTTCTATTTTGGAGAAATCCAGAATATCATTAATCAGGGATAAAAGGACTTCTGCACTGGTCTGGATATTATCTGTATAGTCTTTTTGTTCTGCATCCAGCCTTGAGTCGGCAAGGAGACCTGACATGCCCATTATGCAGTTCATGGGAGTCCTGATCTCATGGCTCATGTTCGCAAGAAACTCGCTTTTTGCAACATTTGCCGCTTCTGCCTCTATTTTTGCAGCTTCAAGTGATCTGCGCGAGTGAACAAGCTGCCTTGTCATTACATGGGTAAATACGCTCAGAATAGAAAAATAGCCTGTGAGCGTTATGATGCAGATCACAATGGTTAAAACGCTGGACTCATACTCCATGTGAAAGCCCTCGAACCACAGACCTATCGCAGTACCTGCGGCCATGAATGCCGAACACATTGCGAGCAGCCGTCCTCCGCCCACGCGATAGCTGCTGGAAATGAAGACATTGACAAAAGTGACCATGACCCAAAGCTGAAAATGTACGGCTGGAATGAGAAGCCCGACCATGAAATAATCAACATACAGATTTCTCATTTCGGTATTTTTTGACTCTGTGCTGTGATTGGCTATGTAATATGCCACATGTGGCCAGACCATGCAGAATGCGAACAGACCCCAGAATCGCCACGACAAGTCGCCTTTGGAATAGAAAACCGATCCGGTTATAAAAAAAATGGCTATTGAACCAAAAGCCCTTGGCAGGTAATTATTCCGGACTATGGGATGGATCTTTTTCCCTGAATCAAGCTGTTTTTCCATAAGTTCAGACCTTCTGAAAAACATTCTCTGTGGATTCCAAAAACATGCTGATCTTGCAAAAAACTGGTGAGCAGCAAAGGATTATTTAAGATGATTTAATGATAGACAAGGCGTTTTTAAATACCATAACACAAAATGAAAATGTATGGTGACTTTTTGGATTTTTGTCAGGATTGCCGGGATATATAGCCTTATGACCCCATAGGGATTCAAAATTGGTCAGACCGCCCATCCCCAAAGACATGGGCGGCTGCAACCGCGATGGAGCCGCAAAAAGTCTAAAAATGGCTAATCGTCATGCCGGACTTGATCCGGCATCCATTTATTTCAGCCGTTTCTGGATTCCGGGCTGCGCCGGAATGACGGCAACAGGACTTTTTATGACCTTGCCAATCATGAATAGTCCTATAATTAGAAGCTTACTGTAGCCTTTGCCGCAAACAACCACCAGTACTGTTCAAGATCTCCTGGCTTGTTGGCCATGGAATCGTATGCACCGAAGCCATCGTTCCAGCTCGCCTCGAGTTTAAGGAGCCAGTTGTCATTGAAGTCGAATCTTGTGGAAAGAGTCCAGGTTTTAAGCCATGCTTCGAAATCATTATTTCCGGCCCTGACCTGCTGATTTCCATCTTCATCATACATGTTAGGAATATAGTCGGAATATGTCACGGCAGCCGAGAATAACTCGTTGAACCTGTATGAACCCGATACATACCATCCCCTTGAAGGCAGAGGAGGTCTGGCTGTGTTACCATAGCCAAGATTTATCCTGCTGTTGAAATCTCCGTCAGTAAATTCTCCTGCAAGAATAAAATCACCTATAGTATATTCAAGACCGACAAAATAACCCCTGAAAACGGGTGTGTCATAGCTCATCTGACTGATCGGAAGTCCTTCGCCCGGACTTATCACGCCATCTCTGTTCAAATCATAAGGAATAAGACCTGATACTTTTCCGGAAACACTGAACCCCTGTAACTCGTACCACGAATATTTCGCCCTTAGACCCTTTAATGGAGTGTTCCAGGTCAGGTTAAGGGTATACATATAGTCGCTGTCCATTTTGGTTACATCCAATTTATATGCGCTGAGAGAATCCTCCATTGCCGCGGCAAAGCCGCCTTCGTCGCTGAGTGGAAGAACACCTATCTGGGCGCTGTAAGCAAAACTTCCTGCCAGGGCAGCCGGAACAGTCCCATATACCCCCATGCCTTTAATAGTTGCGAAACTGTCCCTCCAAAGCTCCGCGTATATTGACTGGGGAAGCATTATGGTTGTCCTCAGCATATCCATTTCCCTTGTTTCATTATAAAGGGCGTAATCAAGCTTCATCTTTCCTATTCTGAGGCCCATCCAGTCTTTCCATCTGTAATCCATGAAAGCCCAGTCCAGCTTTACCTCATCATTACCCTCAGGTCCAAGATCGCGACCAAAAAACTGGACGCCCACACGGAGATTATCCGTAAGCTCCGTGGAAAAATTTATACCGAATTCATTGAACTGGAAAGTTCCGTCCTTGGTTTCGGCAAGGTAGTTATTTTCATCTGTCTGAAGAAATCCCTGGGAAAGAAACCCGTGTATCTGCACCTGACCTGCGTCAAAAGCCCATAAGTTCGGTACTGATAGCAATATCGTAAAAATTGCTGCCATAAGGACAAGAATATTTTTTTTCATGCGGCACCTCCTATTTCACTTCAACTTTTTTGACGTTGCCAGCCGGTGCATCGCTGGAAATATAAGCTATTGCACCGTCTGTCTTTGCCACATAATCAAGAAGAGCCTTAACATCATCAAATGCTTCAGGCATCTTGCCCTTGCCGGTGAAGACCTGCTGTTTCCAGAAATTGTTGAACTGGGAAGGAGATTTCCCCACATAGTCCTTCATGAATTTTTCCTGATCTTCAGGAGTTTTAAGGACAACGAAAGAAACTTTGCTATCATTGCTCCATTTGGTTTTTTCACCAAGAAAGATGGCTTTGACTTCATCCTTCGTAAGCTGGCTGTCAGGTACATTTTTGTTAGCTATGACGATTATTTCTCCTGCAAGCAGCAGGGACGGGGAAAGCACAGTCATCAGAATGATCATGATTCTAAAGACTGTTTGAAAAGATGATTTCTTCATGTGAACCTCCTTGAACAAGGAATTTGGGAGTGAGAACAGCAGGGTGTAACGTGGATAAATGGTGTGTGATAATGTGGGATAAATATTAAAGATTATTCTGATATTTGTCAAAAAAAAAACACTGAGTCAGTAAATCCCAAGAATCGTAAAGTTTGACAAAGTAGCAAAAAGTCAGATTCCCGTCATTCCGGCGTAGGCCGGAATCCAGAAGTAACTGAATATAATAGATGCCGGATCAAGTCCGGCATGACGCCGCCGCCTTATTTGAACTTTTTGCGAGTCCTTCAAGTTTATACTCATCAATGTCACAGCTTGAACATTTAAAATGAGTCAGGCTGTTTGAATGGCAAGGCTGTTGTTGCATCATTACTGGAAAACCCTTTTGAAAAAGGGTTTTCCAGACCTTTCCCAAAACTTTTATGGTTATTTATGACGAGTTGATAACATATGTTTTTCAAGCAAAAGAATCCATAACCGAAAAGCTTTTGCCAAGCTTTTTTCAAAAAGCGGCCTTTGACCTTTCATTTAGCAGAAGAGTTCAAATTATGACGATGTGAAGTATATAAAGTGGCAGAAAAATAAACAAATGTGATCGCAGCGGCAAAAAGGCATTCACAGGACGAACATGGCATGCACAATATCAGTATATAAAACCGCCTTTCAAACATAATTTTTATATTGATATTCAGACGAATATCTTCTAAAAACAGACATTTAATTATTTGCAATTCCTAAGGCATGGAAATTGCTTTTCTTTTTGCTCCAAATATTTATCTTTAATTAATTGCAGCATATGAGACAGACGGTATAAAAGCAGCATCAGGATAATTTGCTTTTAGCTAAAAATAGTTGGAACTCGTTATTTTCGGTTTTCTGAACCTGAAATAAGCAGTCCATAAAAAACGGCTAAATACCGTAATAAAAAAGGAATCAAATGAAAATACTGTTAATAATTCCAGGTAGCAGTGAGGTTAACAGCAAAAGCTTTTATGGATACAGTTTTTACGCTGAATTTCTTTTAACGAAAAAATATATTTCATACCTCCTTGCCATTCCCACACTTGCGGCACTGACTCCTAAAAAGCATGAAATAAAAATTCTCGATGAAAACATAGAAGAAATTGACTACAAATACATTCCTGATGTTGTGGGAATAAGCGTAAGGACAATGTATGCTCCAAGGGCATACGAAATATCCAGGAACTACAGAAAGCTCGGAGCTAAAACTGTTCTTGGAGGCATTCATCCATCAATGTGCCCGGAAGAGGCATCCATGCACTGCGACAGCGTTGTCATAGGAGAAGCTGAAAACATCTGGGCAAAACTGCTTGAAGATGTTGAAAACGGAAATCTTCAGAAATTCTACAAGGCAGAGGAAAAAGTTGATTTAAGCAGATCTCCTGTTCCTGCAAGGAAATTTCTTTCCAGGAGCCAGTATATTTCAGACATACTCCAGACCACAAAAGGCTGCCCTTTTCACTGCGAATTCTGCTCAGTACATGCCTTTGACGGCCAGAAAATCAGAAACAGGCCAATAGATCAGGTGATTAAGGACGTACTAAATGTAAAGCAGGCCATGTCAAAATACAAATCAAAGCAGGCCATTTTCATTGCAGACGACAACATCATAGCTAACAGAAAATATGCCAGAGAGCTTTTCATTGCTCTTAAGCCCCATAATATAAACTGGATGTGCCAGGCTTCCATAAATATTTCCCAGGAAGATGAACTTCTCCAGCTGATGAGCGAAAGCGGATGCGGAGCCGTATTCATAGGATTCGAGTCCATTTCGGATGACAATCTGTCCAGCATGGATAAAGGCATTAACAAAAAATTCAACTATGTAGATGCAATCAACAAAATCCAGTCATACGGTCTCCTTGTTCACAGCTCTTTTATTGTCGGCTATGATTTCGATTCCCAGAAAACCTTCAGGGAGCTTGTTGACTTCATCCAGGAATCAAAGCTGCTTATGCCTCTTATAAACGTACTCACGCCTTTTCCTGGCACAAAACTGTTCAAAAGATTTGAAGAGGAAAACAGAATCCTTCATAAGGAATGGGCAAAATACGATACAAAAAATGTGGTTTTCCAGCCTGTCGGCATGCCTCCTGAAGAGCTTTCAGAAGGATACAAAAAAATTGTGCAGGAAATATATTCCTTTGATTCCATTCTTGAAAAACTCAAATATTACTGGGACATAGATTTCTGGAAAAGATCCAACGAACTTGACCCTGTCAAATTCAAATACAGATTTCTTTTCGCCTTCAGAATGGCAACCCTTCTTTTCTCAAGAAACGCCAAAAGATCGAGATTCATTCTTCAGATTCTTCCCCATATTTTCAGGAAGGAAGCCCGCATATCAACCATACTGACCCTAATGGCATATAATGATTTTGCCTATTCCATTTAGGACTCCATTTTAGGATTCAGCCAGAGCCCATGAGCATGTCATGGGCTCTGCTTTGTCATCCGCATATTTCAGCCTAAACATAATTTTGTTCTTGCTTTATAAGGCAGGCTATTTAATATCTGATCAGGTTTTGGCCTTATTTGGAAGCTTTTTCAGAATCATTGCAGATGTTTTAGCAAAGCTTAGCATTTTTTTAAGCCATTGGTTTTGTGTTCACAAGAAACAACCTTAAGCCACGACAAAAGTATTCTCCGGGAACAATCTTCAGGCATTATTTTTTGAATTCAAGGGATTTACATGAGCCAGTTTTACAATATCATCGGCAATAAAATCGTTCCAGCCCAGAGCGATGATTCAACAATCAGTATTTACATCAATCCTACGAATGAGGAGAAGGCAGCTTTAATTGAGAGTCATGGCATTGACGAACACACCCTGAATTCGGCCATTGACCCTGATGAGCTTTCAAGAATTGAGTTTGAGGACAATCATGTCGCCATAATTGTAAAAAAGCCCCAGACCTATTCATCAGAATCAGGATATCAGTTCAACGTGGCGTCCACCGGTATTTTCCTTTTTGAGGAAAAAATCATAATAATATCAGACAGTGAAATACCTGTACTTACGGACAAGCGTTTCATGAAAGTGCAGTCCGTAAAATCATTTCTTATGCTTACTCTTGGATACTGCATTTATCATTTTGTGGATCACCTGAAAATAATGAGGCAGATATCTGACGAACTCGAAAACAAGATAAATGCTTCCATGGAAAACAAATATCTGCTGTTCATGTTTTCCCTCAGCAAGGGCCTTGTTTATTATCTAAACGCGATAAGTTCCAATGGCATTCTTCTTCACAAAATGAAAAACAATCAAAAAATTATGTTCAACGAGAACGAGCAGGAGCTTCTCGAGGATATACTCATAGATAACAGCCAGTGCTACAGGCTTGCCGAAATTTACTCCAACATCGTTTCCAGCATGATGGACGCCAGGGCCTCTGTTGTCAGCAACAACATCAATATCCTGATGAAAACCCTGAACGTAGTCACCATTGCCATAATGGTTCCGACATTCGTGGTAAGCGCTTTCTCCATGAACGTTAAAATACCGATATCAGAGCACTCGTACGCATTCTGGATCATACTCGGACTTGCAGCTATCTCTGTGGGAATATTCCTTTCATTCTGGCGTCTTAAAAAATGGTAGACCACTGAGGGGCTTTGCCTGGGGCTGCTTTTGGGGAAACGTCTGGCAAAAGCTCTTTCAGGATTAATTTATATGCTGTATTTTTTCGGTTAGTTTAAATGTGAATAGGTCTTAAAAAGTCAAATTTCAGTCATTCCGGCGAAGGCCGGAAGCCATAAGTGTCTAAGAATAATGGATTCCGGATCAAGTTCGCCATGACGCTAAAGCCCTTTTCTGACTTTTTGCAATACCATCAAATGTCTCCTTAATTCAAATGTATGGTGGAAATATGAGCAATGAAATGCAGCCGGATATTGCGGCAAACGAAAAACATAGCGCAGCGTTCAACTCCGTAATCGCTGCCCTGCTCCTTACAGGATTCAAACTTATTGTGGGTCTGAAAACCGGAAGTCTCGGTATTCTTGCAGAAACAGCCCATTCTCTGCTTGATATGGTCGCGGCAATCATAACACTCATGGCGGTAAGGGTTGCAGATCAGCCCGCCGACGATTACCATCATTATGGGCATGGCAAGGTTGAAAACCTTTCGGCCCTGGCAGAAACATTTCTGCTTCTTGTTACCTGCGGATGGATTTTTTACGAGTCAATTCAGCATCTGTTTTTCGAACCCAAAAAAGTTGATGCCTCGATTTGGGCATTCGTGGTCATGCTTACATCCATTATTATAGATTTTTCAAGATCCAGAATGCTCATGAAGGCAGCCAAAAAATATAACAGCCAGGCATTAGAGGCCGATGCGCTTCATTTCAGGACAGATATCTGGAGCTCGATGGTGGTTCTTATTGGGCTTATAGGTGTCAAAGCAGCCGAGTTTTTCCCGAATCAGCAGTTTCTTGAAAAGACTGATGCAGTGTCAGCCATGATTGTTGCAGTGATCGTTGTCGTTATCAGCATCAAGCTCGGTAAACGCAGCATTGACGCGCTCATAGACACAGCGCCCCAAGACCTGCCCATGCAGATAAAAGAAACAGTGGAAGCCCTGCCCCATATCATTGATTGCCACGGCATAAGAATCAGACCATCGGGCGCCCATCTTTTCATTGATCTCCATGTGCTGATGGACGGAGATCAGACTCTGAATCATGCCCATGCTCTCACCGAGCAAATAGAAGAAACCATCAAAAAAATCATACCAAACGCCGATGTGATAGTTCATGCTGAACCCCATCAGTACCATAATTAAAAATCGTGCTGAGCATAATAAACAATGACAGGGGCACAAGAAGTCCGATTTCCGTTTATCCGGCGCAGGCAGGAATCCAGAAGTCTCTGAAAATACGAATATGCCGGATCAAGTCCGGCATGACGCCGATGCCTTTTTTTGACTTTTTGCGACCTTGTCAATTTTAAATCCAGGGTATGTCATCAAAAAAACATCATAAGGGGTTTACTTTTTCTGTTTTCATGTTTTAAAGGTTAAGGCTCTGGAAAAACAGGGCTGATATAAAACAAAAAAAACACAAACGGAGGCATGAAAATGAAGGCCCAGGTAACAGTAAACACTCTCCGCAAAATGAAACAGAATGGTGAAAAAATTTCATCAATAACTGCTTATGATTATACATTTGCAGCGCTTGCAGATGCTGCGGGAATTCACATCATACTTGTGGGCGATTCTGCCGCAATGGTTGTCCAGGGACATTCGTCAACCCTCCCGATCACAATGGATGAAATGGTTTATCACACAAGGCTTGTCACAAGAGCATCAAAAACTGCTTTTGTCGTAGCTGACATGCCGTTCATGTCTTATCACGCCAGCATAGCTGATGCCATCACAAACGCGGGCAGACTCGTAAAAGAAGGCGGAGCTGCAGCCATAAAACTTGAAGGCGGAGCATCAGTATGCGAAACCATATCTGCAATATCAAAGGCAGGAATTCTTGTTCAGGCCCATATAGGCCTGACTCCCCAGTCTGTTCATCAGATGGGCGGATACAGGATACAGAGGGATGAGGACAGACTCCTTGAAGACGCCTTCAAAGTCCAGCAGGCAGGAGCTTTTTCAGTTGTGCTTGAAGGAATACCGGCCTCAATAGCAGAGACAATATCCGGCAAGCTGTATATCCCAACAATTGGAATTGGCGCCGGCCCTGGCTGTGACGGCCAGGTTCTTGTAATGCATGACATGCTCGGCCTTAATATTGGTCATGTACCTAAATTTGTTAAAAAATACGCCAATATGGCTGAAACTGTGGAAACCGCTTTCAGGTCTTATGTGGAGGATGTTTCAAAGGGTGAATTTCCGGCAAAGGAACACTGCTATTAATTTAACGTCGGATTACGGACAAAGAACGTCCTAATCCGACCTACGCATCTTTTTTTGCCTTTTTGCGAGGCCATCAACCAATCCAATATTTTCTCCTCAGGAGGCCCTATCAGCCAGAATCATAAAACCAGGAGCAAAATAATAGCCATCATAGGCTGCGGAAGGGCAGGATCAAAACTTGGATTCTGGCTTTCAAGGTCCGGCTATAAAATAGAAGCACTTTTTGACCCTGATATAACTAAGGCTGAAAAGCTGTCAATTGAGGTCAATGCTGAAAAAGTGTGCAGTGAAGCTTCTCATGCTGCCTCGTGTAGCGACATAATATTCATATCAACTCCTGATTCACTTATAAAACCGACCTGCGCTGAAATTGCAAAGGGAGGCGGATTCAATACTGGCAGTATTGTTTTTCATCTTAGTGGTTCCCTGCCTTCTTCGATTCTATTAGAAGCGGCAAAAAAAGGCGCACTGACGGCATCGTTTCATCCTCTTCAAAGTCTCGCAGGCGGAGATACAGAGATCAACCCGTTCAAGGACATTCTTATAGCCGTCGAAGGCTATGCAGAAGCTGTGGCGCAAGCAAAAAAAATGGCTATAGATCTTGGCGCAAGGCCTTATGAAATAGATGGTAACGCCAAGACTCTTTATCATGCCTCGGCCGTGATCGCTTCAAACTACCTTGTTTCTTTGATGAAAATGGCGTCCGAGGTAATGGCCGCATCTGGAATACCAGAAGAAAAAGCTTTCGAATTTCTTCTTCCCCTTGTAAAGGGGACCCTTGCCAACATGGAGAAAATGGGGGTAGAACAGGCACTTACCGGCCCGGTGTCAAGGGGGGATGCGACAACTGTAATTGCTCATATTAATGGTATTACTGAAAAAACTCCTGATCTTAAAAAAGCATATATAGAACTCGGAAAAATAGCGTTGCAGATTTCAGAAAGTCAGAATTTCATTCCTGAACACTTAATAAACCAGTTAAGAGACATTTTTGAATCCTCCTGACGTGGAATCAAAAGCTTAAGGGTGCCTCTAAAAATTAGAATTTTTGATGTGGTAGCAATGAAGCGTCGCACGGAGAACCGGAGTTTATGTGGTATAAATGAGGCTTCGAGTACGACGCTGACGCAGCTAACGCGCAAAAAAGCCATTTTTAGAGATGCCCTTAAGCATATCGCCACCTCACCCTATACCAACGACGCCCGGGACTAATCACAAATGGGCTTGATATTTTTAGGCAATAATGCCATTTGAATGGCTCAAAAACATTTTACAGTTTTTAATAAAAGCACAGGATAAAAATATGAAAAGATACAATATACTGTTGTTCTTACTTATCTCTTTTATGTTTGCATTACCTGCATACGCCAGAAATGACTTCGGAATAGGCATGATCGTGGGTTCTCCCACAGGTCTCAGCGTCAAAAAATGGTTCGGAAACAACGCCGTTGATGCGGCCGCAGGATGGTCGAGCGACGCCTTCAACATACATATGGATTATCTGTTCCACAATTCGAGCCTTACCAATAAAAGCAATGTTCCGTTTCATTTCGGAATAGGCGGACGTCTTAGATTCGAAGACAAAGATGAAAATCATGGCCATCACGATGATGACAATGATGGAGACACTCGTCTGGGCCTCAGAATTCCGCTTGGAATAAACTATCTGTTTGCTAAACACCCTTTTGATATATTCGCTGAAATCGCCCCTGTACTTGATATTGTTCCTGAAACAGATTTCAGTCTTGATGCAGGGGTTGGAGTACGTTTCTATTTTCGCTAAAATTATGGAGATACAATGTCTGAGTTCACAAATGTAGCAGTTATCAAAAAAGCAAATATTTACTTTGATGGAAAGGTCACGAGCCGCACAATCGTATTCCCGGATGGATCCAAGAAAACTCTTGGGGTAATGCTGCCGGGCGAATATGAATTTGGAACTGCTGACAAGGAAATCATGGAAATTCTTGCTGGCGATCTTGATGTGCTTCTTCCTGGCACAACGGACTGGAAGCAGATAAAAGGCGGGGAAGCCTTTGAAGTTCCGGCAAATTCAAAATTTACAATGAAGGTAAAGGTAATATCTGATTACTGCTGTTCGTTCATAAAATAGTTTAGCATTTCCATACCTCCGGCTCAGATCTAAAAAAGCCGGAGGCACAAAAAAACTATCAAGAATCTCCATCAGATTTGCTCATCAAGTATTTTCACAATTCTTTCAAGTAAAGCCTTTCTTGCAGCATCATCTATCATTGTGACGCCACCGAAAAAGTGATGGCCGAGAACCTTAATGCCAGAAAACTCATAGATTCCCTTGTCAGATGTCATCTTCAGGGAATCGTGCATTCCCATGGGAACATATACTTCATCAGGCATTCCGGTTGTATTGAAAACGATTATTTTCTTATCGCCAAGAAGTCCTTTTATGCCATTTTCTGTTATCGCATAAGCAAAACCGTATGAAAAAACACGGTCAATATAGCCTTTGTACATTGCAGGAAGGCCTGTCCACCAGATCGGATGGACTGCAATAACGAGATCGCTTTTCTCGATAAACGCCTGTTCAGTTTTAATTGTTTCAGGAGTCTTGCCAGCCTGAATTGCGGCTAAATCATCAGGGGTTAAAACAGGATTAAACCCAAGGCTATAAAGATCCCTTACATTTACATTATGCCCTTTTGCTTCCGCAGCATTTTTAACTGTTTCAAGAATTGCATGATTAAAGCTTCCGGGATTCGGATGTGTGTAAACAATAAGAATATTCATATTTCAATCTCCTGAATTAAGGAATTAGATTCATTTTGCATCGCCAATTTCATTCTTGTAATGATAATAAACACCTTACTTTCATTTTGCAAGAAGGCACTTTATTGTTATATTATTACCAAAAAGAAAGTTTTTTGATTTTAAAGGATATTTTATCATGAAAGAAATTAATATGCCCGTATGCCCCGTTGAAATAACCCTTGAATTGATTGGCAACAAATGGGTTGTGCTGATCCTTAGGGAGCTTTTTTCAGGAACAAAAAGATTCAGCGAGTTATTCAAAGGAATCCCCGGAATCAGTCAAAAAATGCTTACCCAGCAATTGAAGGCAATGGAAAGCAAGGGGATGGTCAATAGAAAAGTTTTTGCTGAAGTTCCTCCAAGGGTTGAATACACACTTACTGAAACCGGAAACAGCATCAAGCCAGTTATTGATTCCATGGCTGAATGGGGGAAACGGTATGCTGAGAGTAACGCACAGGAATTATGCAAATAGAATCTGTTTTTTTGATGATTCATCAAAAGAACAAATCAACCCAATATCAACCATATAAATCAGTTGAAAAAGTTAACACGTCAACCATCAGACAAATATCAATTGAAAATATGATTAAAAAACACATTGACAAGCGCATCCGGGCCTGCTAACTATGCCGCTGTTTTCACAATACAGCCCAATAAGCTTCAGACATCTTCACAGAAATGCATAGTCAGTCAACATCAGAATGCCCATGAATCCATAGGAATTATAAATACGACTATATAGTTTCCGTTTCCAGGGAGCTCCCCTCTTGAACCCTGGATCAGGAATAAAAGAATCCCCGCTTAGGCGGGGATTCAAATTCATTTTATGTCATTCTGACGACAACCCTGCATGGGGACCCACTCACGTCATTAAGTCTCAACGGGAAAAGAAAAATCTCGCCTCCTGGCAAAACCTTGCTGGCAGAAACTGAATCAAGGTCCTCCACAAGATATTTGCCTGCATACGCCAGAAATCTGTGAAATGCGTATTTATCATAGCCATCTATAGATATCTGCCCGCCTACAACCCATACCGGCGAAGGCAACGAAAGCAGAATATCAAAGGCGTCTTTACTGATTACGCTTACAGATGATTCATATGCACGCAGGAAAATAATTCTTTCGTTTGAAAAAGCTCCGCAAAGCTCTGTCAAACTGGCCAGGTCATTATATTCCAGGAGATCAATTAGATAATAGGAACCCATCAGTTCAGAAACAATGAGTTTATCGAGGCATTCTCCGGAAGGATCAAAATGGTTCGGAGCGTCTATGTGAGTGCCTGTCTGGGTTCCTAAACGAATCGACGAAACCCTGAATCCATGAACATCCACGCTGCTCCATTCATTAATTGCAAACTCGGGATCAGTGTACTCCTCATCAGAAAAAATTTCAGTTTCATTTCCAAGAGGTTTCGTCAGATCAATAATTCCTTTTGTTTCCGCCATAGTTTCTCCGTGAGCTTCAAGATATGGCCTTTATCGCAGCCCTTCTTTCAAGTACTTCGACAAAATTTTTCCACGGCCAGAGATTTTTCCATGTAAAAAGTATAGCGCCCTTAATTGTAAGCTTGAATTCACCGTTTTCGGGAGAATCAGAGTAATATCCATTTTCAATCAGATAACGAAGCTCTTCGTTCAGATAATTTTCCACTGCCCTGAATTCCTTGCCAATAGTAAATCCGAGAGGCTCAATATTTGAAGAGAATCTGCTTCTGACAAGCTCAAAAAGCTCGAAAAGTCTCCCGCAATCATCAATATCCGGGAAACGGAAAGCTTTTTTATGCTTCATTGCCGGATAGGTTGATATCATCGGACTGTTACTGACGCTCAAAATCGATTTATCCGAATACACCTGGGTTATTTCAAGAAAATTCATTTCTCCGAGTTTGCTTAGTCCTGTGACAAGAGTTGCTGCGATACATTTCTCATCATGACTGTAAAGACTGAAATACATGGTAGCGTTGGTTCTTGCCAGTTTTGAAGATCCGACAAACCTGAATCCAAGCTCAAGTAATTTTTCATGATCAGCCCGGAAAACATCATTTCTGTCTTCCATGAATGATTCAGGATCGAGCAGAGTAAACTGATATCTGAAAGGAGCCGCCTCGTTCTCATAAATCAATATCGGGCCGATTACATGCTGGAAAATGAGGTAAGCCAGGAAAATATATATGGCAAAAAGAAGGTATTCCATCATGATCTATCTCCTTCATGAGGCTGTTTCAAATTAATGTTTGATGATTTTTTCAGAACATTATCACAGAATTATCTGCAAAACCAATTTTATGCTTATGTATCGTGGAAAATATGAATAAAAAGGCGTGTAGGCTCTTAATAAGCCAGCACGCCCCAAATAAGGATTTATGATTTTTGATTACTGCGGAATCTTATCGTGCCATGAAGCTGCCCTTTCAAGCTGCCCGGCAAGTTTAAAAAGCCTGATTTCATCGCACATTCTGCCTGTAAAAAGCATACCGAGCGGAAGTCCGTCCTTGGTCCAGTGAAGAGGAACAGACATGCCTGGAAGTCCGGTAATGTTACCCATTATTGTGAAAGCCATGCGTGTGAGTGTAGGCGCGGCAAAATGTTTGACCAGGCCGCTTTTCATGAGAAGGCGTCCAGCTGGGATATAGCTGCCAAACTTAATTATTGTTTCTTCAATCTGGGATGGTGGAATAACGCCGTGTGCAGCAGGCGGGGCAATAAGTGTAGGAGTCAAGAGCATGTCGTATTTTTGAAGGAATCTCCCCATCGCAAGCTGAACTTCATGCCATCCCTGCTTGGCAATCACAAAATCAGAGGCTGTAAGGCATCTGCCTGTCATGGCCATGTTTAAAGTGGTGGGCTCCATCTGTTTTACAGCTTCTTTTCCAAGAAGCTGTTTAATATTCTCTGTAGCAGCAGCCACATGACCGCAGACAACAATCATGAAATCCTGCCAGAATTTTTTAATATCTATGACCGGATCTGCCTCTTCTACATGATGCCCGAGGCTTTCAAGAAGTTTGACCGTATTTTCGAGTCCTTTTACAGCTTCCGCGTCAAGTTTAGCGCCCTCAATCAATGGCTTTTTGGAAAATGCGATGCGCATGGGTTCAGGATCAGTTTTTGATGCTTCAAAATAACTTCCATGCGATTTCGAGACTTTATATGGAGCGCCGATTTCAGGCCCGGAAGTCACATCGAGCATAGCTGCACTGTCCCTGACTGACCAGCTTATCACATGACCTGCAACTGCGCCTTCCCACCCTTCGCCATAATCAGGCCCCATTGGGTTAAGACCCCGTGAAGGCTTCATTCCAAACACTCCGCAGCAGGCAGAAGGAAAACGAATGGAACCGCCTCCGTCATTGGCTGAGGCAAAAGGCACAATACGGGCTGCGACAGCTGCGGCTGACCCTCCTGATGATCCGCCTGTGCTATGACCTTTTTTCCAGGGATTATGAGCAGGGCCAAAGGCCTTTGGCTCGGTTGTGATTGTAAGGCCAAGTTCAGGAGTGCTGGTTTTTCCAAAAGGGACTACACCGGACGATAAAAAACGATTAACAAGCTCGCTGTTGTATTCAGGAACAAAACGAACTCCCCTGCTGCCCATGCTGACAGGTTCTCCTGCCAGATGATCGAGCAGGTCTTTAAGCAAAAAAGGGACTCCGGCAAATGTACCTTCCGAAATTTTTTCAGACGCCATTTTTCTGGCTCTGTCGTAAAATTTGTGGATAATTATGTTTAAATCAGGATTAAGTTTTTCAGCACGGCTGATAGCGGTTTCAAGCAGTTCAGAAGGGTGAATATCCCCTTTTCTTACAAGTTCAGCCATTGCCGTTGCATCGTATTTTTCATAATCCTGAAGCATCTTATCCCCCTGTTTTTCCATTATCCATTATTGTGACCACCTCTAAAAATTGCCTTTTTGCGCGTTAGCTGCGTCAGCGTCGTACTCGAATCCTCATTTATAAGTCATAAACTCCGGTTCTCCGTGCGACGCTTCCTTGCTACCACATCAAAAATTCTAATTTTTATAGGTACTCTTATGTTAAACTGCCAAGGCCAGAAATTATCTGTTTCGCTGATGTGGCAGCCATTTCAATTCCTGAAGTTCCAAAATCCAAATGAAAAAGTGTTGAATGCCCGATCCAAAGGCTTAGAAGAGAATATGCGACAGTTGAAATCTCATCTGATTTTGATTCAGGATATTCAAGCGAAAGCAGGCTTATGACCATGTCAGTTATGCGTCCGTAAAGACTGCAGAGCTGGACCTTAATGAAATCATCGCGCCCTGAAGCTGCAAAAAGCTCGGTAAATATGAGGTTTTCGGCTTCGAATCTGCTTACTTCATCAAAAAAATATTTCACGGTTGAATCTATATGAACACCTTCTGGCCTTGAGGAAAGCGCTTTCAGAATAATTTCGAGGTAATGTTCGGTGAATCTATTCACCATTGCTGCAATCAGGCTGTCTCTGTTTCCGATATAATGCCTTATAAGGCTGTGCTTGACTCCGGCTTCTTCCGCAATCCTTGGAATGGAGCTTTCCTTGAGACCATATTTTCTTATGCAGTTTTCAAAAGCATCAAGAATCTGGGAGATTCTTTCATTTGCAAGACTTGGGCGACCCATTCATCATCCATATATTATCAATTATACCAATTCCAAATCAAAGCGCTATCTATGTTGGCATCGTCGTCAGCTCATCAACGTACAAACCACGTACGTTTGCGTCGCCTCCTCCTTGCCGCCTTGATTTCATCTTTGATTTGAAAATGGTATTAGTTATATATTGTAAGCTTTTACAATATATGCATTAACACAGTGATAGTGTCAATAGATTTTAAGATCTTAAAATAAATACTACCACAATCTTTATATCTTAAGATTTTGCATTGGAATCAGACTTTTTTATTGAACGGAATGCTTTTGCAGGGAAACACATCACCCCAAAACACCATTTCCCTTGATCTTGCTGATTTCTGACTCGCTGAATCCAAGCGACGACAGAATCAAATCATTATCATTCCCAAGGCGGCATCCAACCCATTTATACGAAGCCCCACATTCTGAAAATTTTATCGGACAGGCTATCTGGGGAATTGTTTTTGCCTCTGAGAAAGGAACTTCAACAACAAGATTTCTTGCCTTTGCTTGATCCGTCAGGACTGCCTCAGAAAAAGTAAGCACAGGCTCTACACAAGCGTCTATTTCGGCAAATTTTTCAACCCAATAAGAAAGAGGCTTGGATTTTATGACATTTTTTACGGCATTCTTTGCTTTTTCAATATTCCCAAACTGAAAAACGCCTCCTTCAATTAGATCATCAAGGCCCAAAGCCTCAAAAAATGAGGTTGAGAACTGCGGTTCCAGGCCTCCAAATGAAAGATATCTCTCGTCAAGAGTTTCATAACAGCCATAAAGAGAACCTCCGTTCAGAACCTCTGTTTCATAACCAGCATCTTCTCCTCCGCAGAGAGTTTTTGGGCCTGTCAGAGCATTATACTGAAACATGCAGTCCGTCATTGCTATGTCTATATGCTGTCCCATGCCTGTATTCATTCTATGAATTACTGCCGCAAGAATTCCTGTAACGCAATTATGCGATCCCGCAATATCGGCAATCTGGATTCCGGGAACAAAGGGCCCTGATTTTTTAGTCCCTGAAAAGCTCATCACACCAGAAAGACTCAGATAATTGATATCATGGCCTGCCCTGTTTTTAAGCGGCCCTGTCTGACCATAACCGGTTATGGAACAGTAAATAATGTCTGGCTTAATCTCCTTGAATCTCTGGTATGAAAGTCCGAACCGATCCATTACTCCGGGCCTGAACTGCTCGATGATGATATCAAAACCTTTTTCGAGTATCAGTTTTTCTATAATTGAGACTGACTCTTTATTTTTGAGATCAAGCCCAAGCGATCTCTTGTTTCTGTTCAGGTATGCATGGACACAGGAGATATCGCCCTTTTCATCAATAAAAGGCGGAATAAATCTGACAAGATCAGGTTTTGAAAGAGACTCGATCCTTAATACATCTGCTCCAAGATCGGCCAGATTCATTGTCGCAAGTGGCCCTGGAAGAAGAGTTGTGAAGTCAAGTATCTTAAGTCCTGATAAGGGCATGGTTTGGAATCCTTTAGAACGAATCAATAAATATGTTTACTTGAAAGGATGGATCTGAATCTTCAAAAAGCCTATTTTAAAAACAAAATGATTCTTTTTGATTTGTTATCCCATGTGAGATATATTTTGTAGCATTTTTGCAGATATAAGGGCAGCAAACGCCTTTTTCACATCACTCGTCCCAAAAATCGCTTAACAGGAATTCCAATGGCACACAAAACCTTCGTCAGCCTAACCCAAGAAAAGCCTGATGGCTTTGACCTCAGAATCCCTGATCCTGAAGAAGCGAGCCGCATTTGCCTGTGCATCCTTGCAGAAAACCTGGATGTCTTCATGCAAAAAATGGGGTTCATGAAGGACATGATCACAGGGATTGTTCTGACAAAGGGCAAATCTAACGAATGCTCAAAACTGACTTCCAGGCTATGGCATATGACATACCCTGAAAATGAAATCCCTTTACCCATAAATGTCCTGTCCTGTTTTCTTGATACGATCTGCAATGAAGACTTAGATACATGCATGCTCTCCCTGAAGGATTCCGAAGATGATCTCGTATATGTTTTAAAGACCAGTGAGGAGGAAATCGACAGCCTTAACAGAGAAAAAGGGATGCTCATAAAGGCCCAGAAGGCTCTTCAGGAAAGCGAGGAGAACTACCGAAGCATATTCAACGCGACAAACGAGGCTATATTCATACACGATGCGAAAACAGGCAAAATACTCGATGTGAATGACCGCATGCTCAAAATGTATGGGTATGAGCGTGATGAAGCCTTAAAATGCGATATTGAAGTTTTTTCAGCAGGATTCCCTCCCTACAGTCGAAAAGAAGCCATGGAGTTCATCAAAAAAACAAGGAACGAAGGGCCGCAGGTTTTTGACTGGCTTTGCAAAAGAAAAAACGGGAGCCTGTTTTTCGGTGAGGTTTCGCTCAAAAATGAAAAAATAGGCAAAAGCGAAAAAGTCATAGCCGTTACAAGGGACATCAGCGACAGAAAAAAATCAGAAGAAGTCCTCATGGAAAACGAGGCCAAATACAGATCCCTTTCCGAAAACAGCCAGGATATCATCCTCAGGTACGACAGGGACTTCAGGCACATATACGCAAATAAGGCGGCGATGAGGATAGTCTCAAAAACACCTGAAGAAATTATAGGGAAGAGCCATCGTGAAATGGGTTTTGATAAGGCCATTTGCGAATTCTGGGAAAGCAAAATAAAAAAAGTCTTTGACACAGGAAATCCTGAAAGCACCACATTCGCTTGGGAAAGCGGACATGGGGAGCTTTTTCTTGACTGGAAACTGTTCCCGGAATTTGATTCAAACGGGAAAACAATCTCTGTATTAGGGGTGGCAAGGGACATCTCAGAGCTGAAAAAAACAGAAGAAGCTCTCCACAGAAGCGAACAACTTTTCAGGGGCTACTTCGAGCTCGGGCTTACAGGCATGTCAACAACAACTCCTGACAAAAAATGGGTTCATTTCAACGACAGGCTATGCGAGATACTCGGTTACTCCAGGGAGGAACTCCAGGCCCAGACATGGGACAGCATTACTGATCCCAAAAACATTGAAGAGGAAACAAGGCATTTTGAAAGGCTTATTTCAGGGGAATCTGACGGCTACACCATGGACAAAAGATATATCAGAAAAGACGGAAGCATTGCCCATGTCAATATCTCCGTAAGCTGCCTTAAAAATCAAAAAAACGAGGTTGAATACCTTATTGCAATGATTCAGGACATTACTGAGCGCAAAAAGGCTGAAAAGGCCCTCAGAAAAAGCGAAGCCCTTTTGTATTCCACGATTGAGAGCCTTCCCTTTGATATTTTCGCGCTGGATGAGAAAGAGACCTATATACTCCAGAATTCCGCCAGCAGAAAAAAATGGGGCAATGTCATAGGCAAGACACCCGAGGAAATAAACACAAACCCTGAAAACATGGAGATCTGGAAACACAACAACCGGAGAGCATATAACGGAGAGCAGGTTATCGGGGAGATCGAATTTTCCATAAACGGAGCAAAAACAAACTATTACCAGATAATAGTTCCCATTTTCCCCGAGTCTCCGCACAAAGGCATAGTTGGCGTAAACATAGACATCACAGAAAGAAAAAAAGCAGAAGAAGCTCTTGCTGAAAATGAGGAAAGACTCAGGACCCTCATAAATTCCATGCCTGATATTGTTTGCTTCAAGGATGGAGACGGGAAATGGCTTGAGGCAAATGACTTTTATATAAAGCTCATGGGACTTGAAGGGGTCGACTACAGGGGCAAAAAAAACTCGGAGCTTGCCGAATTCAATAAATTTTACAGAGACACCCTTAACATAAGGGATGATTCAGACGAAAAAACATGGGAGCTCGGGGTAATAACAAGAAAAGACGAAAGAATACCACAAAAAGACGGCACGGTAATGGTTTTTGACAATATAAAAATCCCCATGTTTTATCCTGACGGAAAAAGGCGTGGCCTTATCAAAGTGGGAAGGGACATTACTGAAAGAAAAAATATTGAGGATTCCCTTATCCAGAGCCAGGTCAATTTTGAAACATTCTTTGAAACAGTCAATGATCTGATCTTTATTCTTGATGAGAGCGGAATCATCATCCATGTAAACGATTCTGTAATAAAGCGCCTTGAATTCTCCGAAGAAGAACTTTTGGGGATACCAATATCAGACATACTTGAGTGCCAGCAGCCAGACTGCGAAGGTAAACTGCTTAATGATATGTTCTCAGGTATCAAGCACGATTCCAGAATCCACCTGATATCAAAAAAGAAAAATCCTATTGAAGTTGACATTTCAACATTCAGGGGGGAGTGGAACAGCAAGCCAGCTGTTTTCTGGATAAGCAGGGATATTACGGAGCTTAAGCTTTCGGAAAAAAAATTTTCCACCGCCTTCAATTCAAATTCAGCTGTCATGGCCATTTCAACTGTGAGCGAAGGCCGGTATATTGATATAAATGACACTTTCATAAAAGTGTCAGGATACACAAGGGAAGAAATCATAGGCCAGAAATCAACGGATCTTGGCATATTTGATGATCCGTCGGACAGGGAAGAAATCAAACGTATTTTTCAGGAAAAGGGTCAGGTAAGGGATTTTGAGGCAAAGCTCAGGGCAAAGAACGGAAACTGCGTATATGGAATACTTTCCATGGACAGGTTCAATTTAGGGGACGACCCCTGCTGGCTCACAGTGATGACAGACATAACCGATCGGAAACAGGCAGAAGCCGAAAAGCTTGAAATGGAGAGAAGACTTCTCCATGCCCAAAAACTGGAAAGCCTCGGAGTTCTGGCAGGGGGCATAGCCCACGACTTCAACAATCTTCTGACAGGCATACTCGGTAATCTTGACCTGGCGCTTCTTACCCTGCCTTCAGGATCACAGGCAAAAACAAGAATTGAACAGGCAATCCAGGCATCATACAGGGCAGAAGAGCTGACAAGGCAGATGCTCGCCTATTCAGGCAAAGGCAAATTCGAGATCAAGCAGATAAATATAAGTGGAATAGTCAAAGAAAACGCTGAGCTTTTCCGTGCGTCAATAGCAAGAACCGTGACCCTCGATCTTTCTGTAAAAAATGATCTTCCTTATATTGAAGCAGATCCAGGGCAAATTCAGCAGATAATAATGAATCTGATTACAAACGCGGCGGAAGCCATTGGCAACGCGCCTGGAATAATATCTCTAACAACCGGAGTAATGGAGTGCTCCGACGAATATCTGAAACAAAGCAGGCTTGAGGAAAAACCTGAACAAGGAATATTCGCGTTTCTTGATGTCACAGACAACGGATGCGGCATGGACAAAGAAACCGAAAGGCGGATCTTCGAACCCTTCTTCACGACAAAATTTACGGGCAGAGGCCTTGGAATGGCTGCTGTACTTGGAATAATAAGAGGACATCACGGAGCTATCATTCTGGACAGCGAACCAGGTAAAGGCAGCACTTTCAAGGTGCTTTTCCCTGTATCTGAAAATAATTCCGACGGGTATCAAAACACAGGCACGCCAAAAAACTCATCGGATATTGAAAATACAGGAACCATACTTGTCATTGATGATGAAGACCACGTAAGGGAACTGTGCATAGATTTTTTAAGAGTTTTCGGATTCAGCACCTTAAGTGCAAGAAACGGATACGAAGGCCTGCACATATTTAAGGAAAACTCCGATAAAATAGTTTGCGTAATTCTGGATCTTACAATGCCCGGGCTTGACGGGGCCGCCACATTCAAGGAAATCAAAAAGATAAAACCAGACCAGAAGGTTATCCTGAGCAGCGGATACAGCGAGCATGAAGCCACAGTGCTTTTTGCAAATAAAGGGCTTACTGGATTCATTCAAAAGCCTTATAGAATCGGGGATCTTAAGGAAAAAATCAGTATGGCTCTGAAATAGTTTTTAGTCCAATATCAAAAAAAACTGGGGAACTTTTTGAAAAAGTTCCCTAAGACTAATTCGCACTTTATAAAAATCTGTTTGTCGTTCCCTATATAGCTTCTTAAAAAACAATTCTTCCAATATAATCAGCTATTGCTCCGTTTACTTCCGCAGGCTTTTCGACCGGAGACATATGCCCTGCCCCATCAATGCTTACAAGAACAGAGCTTTTAATATTATCAGCAAGATATGTCCCATATTTAGGCGGAGACAGTTTATCTTCAACAGCAGTCATGACAAGAACTGGCATGGTTATTTCCGGGAGGCGACTCATTACGTCAAAAGAATCACAGGCCATGAAATCATTATAAACAACAAAGGGATTACACTGGGCATTGGCCTCGATTATGTCCATCATTACACTGTAATCAGTCGTCGGCGCCGCTGCCGTAAGCGCAAATGAATCAACATATGATTTGTAATCGTTTTGCACCATATTCAGAATCAGAGGAAGAACCCTGAGCTTTGCACCTGTATTTATAAGAATTCCAGTCTTGAACATTTCTTTATTGTCCAGAAGAAGCTGAAGACTTATGGCGCCTCCCATGCTGAGTCCGCAGGCCACAGGCGATGGAGCTTCAATGTCTTTTATAAAATCGGCCACAGCATCAGAATAAGCCTTGATACTGTTCATGCCGAATCCTTCACTTTTTCCGTGACCTGGAAGGTCAACCGCTATGGTATTAAAGCTGCCTGACAGCCCTTTTACCTGGGCCTTCCACATTACCGACGATCCGCCAGAACCATGAATGAAGATAACAGTCGGTTTACCTGGATCAAGAGGCCATGCGCCTGATATAAAATTCATTCCGTTTATCTTGTTCTCGAACATCAAAACTCCTTTTAGGTGCGGATAAATAATCTTTTAGATATTTCCTTAACAAATTAACCGCACATTACTCCATCAATTATTTACAATGTCATCAATCACATATTAACCAGTAGATATAATATATCAATGAAGAAAAGGCATTTCCAAAGGCGGATTAAGTGATTTCATTAAAAAGGGCCAGAATTCCATTTCTTGACTCCATAGCCAGAAGCTTTTTTCTGAACTGATCGTCTCTGCTCATCTTACTTATTTCACTCAATAATTTTAGATGAACTTCCTGGTCATTTCCCGGAGAAAGAAGAAGAAACATGATTCTTGTGCTGCGCCCTGTTTCATGCTCGAATATGCCGTGCGCCGAAAGTCCCAGAGCAATCACAGGCTGATCAAGGCCGTCCACCCTTGCGTGCGGGATAGCTATATCCTCACCAAAAAATGTGGAACCCTGGAGTTCCCTAAGCATAACCGAACTCCACGCCTTTTCATCAGAAAGGCCAGGGCAGCTTAAACAGCAAAGCGACACAAGCTCTTTCATGGCTGCATCCTTGTTCATGCCTGAATTCCAGATAATTGTTCTCTCTGCTGAAATCAACGACCTAATCCGGCTCTGCCACTGCATTTCAGTCCTCGGATTAGCTGCTTGGATTCTTTCATGGTCAATCGATGCTTTTTCTGGCTTATAAATCTGCCTTGTATCAAGAACAACCACTGTGATTCCCCTGCTTTCGGAAATCAGGCGTTCCACTATCCCCTGCTCTCCTTTCAGTCTCTGCCAAAGACCAGACTTTTTGCCCGAAGTTCCTATCACAATGTGCCCAACCCGATATTCAGTGGCAAATTGAAGCATTGTCTTAACAATGTCGTCTCCTCTGTAAGTGAAAACAGTCGCGCCAAGCTGTTGGGCAAGGCCAAGGGCATTTGACAAAAGACGCTGGGTTTCGGAATCTATTACTGTGGGCCGCTCTGAAGCAGTCTGAACGTAAATTGCGTACCAGTTTCTGTTAAGCCTGCCGGCGAGACGGGATGCATAACGAAGAAGAGCCTCACTGTTAGGGCCTCTGGAGCTTAGACAGACCATTACCTGATCAGGGCTTGATGATACTTGCTCTTCAAGGGGATTTCTTCGTTTGGAATCGATATGTGCGGCCATTTCACGCAAAGAAATCTCCCTGAGTTGCTCAAGATTGGCCGGTCTGAAAAAATTATCGAGTGCAGTCGTTATCCTTTCATGACCGTAAATTTTCCCTTCTTTCAGACGCCTCCTCAGATCATGGGTTGTCAGATCCACATTTACGACCTCATCTGCCTCAGCCACCACGCGATCAGGAATCCTTTCCTTGACTTTTACACCTGTGGCTCTTTCGACAGTTTCGTAAAGACTTTCAAGGTGCTGGACATTAAGAGTGGAAATAACATGAATACCTGCCGCAAGAATTTCTTCGACATCCTGATATCTTTTTGAATTTCTGCTTCCTGGCACATTGGTATGGGCAAGCTCGTCAACAAGAACAACCGAGGGCTTTGCTGAAAGAATCGCATCAATATCAAGCTCATGAAGCTCTATTCCTCTGTATGTGGTTATCCGGGGCGGGATCAGTTTCAGGCCTTCAATGAGAGCCGCTGTTTCCTTTCGTCCATGGGTTTCGACTATTCCGACAGATACATCAATACCGTCAGCCATCATCCTGTGGGCTTCAAGCAGCATCTGATATGTTTTGCCGACTCCTGCGCAATACCCAAGATAAATTTTGAGCCTACCTCTCCGGGATTTTTTTATAAGCCTGAGAAAGCTGTCAGCTCGTTTTTCAGTCATGGTTCAGCCCATCCTTATTTTCATGATTTTCATTTTCACAAGAATAGTGGCAGCCATCAGATACAGGCAGAGAGAACCTGAATTCAGATCCTTTGCCAGGCTTGCTCTCAGCGCTTACGGTTCCCCCATGAGCCTCAACAATCTGCTTTACGATTGCAAGTCCGAGTCCTGCACCGGAATGGCCATTTTGCCCCGGAACTCTGTAGAACCTGTCAAAAATCCTGCCAATATGCTCTTCACTAATACCCTTGCCAGTATCCCTGATTGAAAAGCACACCATATTACCGGATCTCTCAGAGCCTATCGTTACTGTTCCACCCGGATCTGTGAATTTGAAAGTGTTTGAAATAAGATTGGCCAAAACATGGGCGACCATGCCTGAATCGGCCATTACATCAGGAAGATCATCAGGAAGAATGCTGATCAGATTCAACCCTCTGTCCTTTGCCTCCGCGGCAAAGCAGTCGATGCTGTCCATGATAAGCATGTTAGCGTCCACAGGTTTGATATTCAGAAATTCCCGACCTGATTCAATTCTGTCCATATCCAAAAGGTCATCCAGAATACTTGCCAGCCGTTCGCTCTCGTCACGTGCGGCAATGAGAAGTTCGGTCTGTTTTTTATTAATATGCCCTATTTTTTCATCCAGAAGAAGATGAACAGACATGCGAAGGGATGTTAGCGGAGTTTTAAGCTGATGGGTAACAGTTGAAATCACTCCTTTCTTCAATTCCTGCTGCTCCCTTATTGCAGTTACATCTTCAATTACTATGGCTGCCCCGGAAAGTTCTCCATCTGCGTAATCAGATCGAACCGGAATAACAGCTGGTCTGAAAAAATGCTCCCTGTTATCAATAAAAAGCTGGATCAGGCCCCCATCCCGCTCAAGTGCAGCCGATTCACCATTTGCCTGCACAGAAGAAACCATCTCCCTGAGCCATTCCAGACCTGAATCCACAACAGCCTTACCTGAACAAAGCCCGAATTGTTTTTCAGCAACTTCTGTGGCAAGCTCGATTATCCCATTTTGATCAGCCACGGCTATTGCAACAGGAAGAATCTTAAAAATCTCTTCTGTTGCCCGTCTCCCGCGTGTCAGCCCCATTCGTTCCGCTCTGACAAATTTCCTGAGACCTTCTGCCATCGAATTAAAAGCTTCGGACAATTGCCCCATCTCATCCCTTGAGTCAGTTTCTATTACAAGCTCAAGTCTTCCTTTACTTATTTCTTCTGCTGATTCGATAAGCCTTCTTAAAGGAACCAGAATCCATCTTTGGATAAGATATATGAATAAAACCGCCACAATTGCCGAAGACAAAATACCAATCAGCAGATGCCTGCGTGCGGAAGAAGCCTTTCTCCTTGCAGCATCGTTGGCATCTGTCATGTTTTTCTGGTTTATTTCGAGAATATCCTGGGCATTGTTTTTAATCCCTGAAAACAATGGATACAGCTTATTGAAATATATTTCACGGCGGGAATCTATAGTAATGGAAGTATCTGTAACCATTTTGAGTATTGGCAGGTATTCTCCGAATAAAGCTCTTATTTTGTTAGCCTTTTCAGCCTCGCCCTGAATTGTCAGATTTCCAAGCTCTGTTTCAAGTGCGGAATCGAATTTCAGGATTTGTTCATCAATATTTACTGGCTCATTTCCTGTAAGAGAGATAAGAGCTGCGCTGTCAATGCGTTCAAGGGCTTCCTTCATGTCCTGGCAGGCAATTACGCTACGGTAATTTTCCCTGAGGATCACATCTATGGCTTTTCCCAGATCATCCATCTGCCTCATTGTCATGACTCCAATTACGGCACTGACTGCAAGAATACTTAAAAATCCGAGAGCAAGCTTCTGGCGTATTCCGATCATATTAAACTCCTTATTTTCTGAAAAAGCAGGATTTGTGCCAGATTTAAATCTGAATAGATTAACGAATGGATAAATAATAATAAGGTTGTTGCCTTAAAAGGCCTGTTCCCCTTAAGTGTGGAGAAGGATATATGTAATAACCATTTGATATTGAAATATAAAAAGCTGCCTCCGGCGGGTCGCTTTTTGAAAAAAGCTCCGCAAAAACTTTCAATGATATAAATAATGGGCTGTTATCATAAAAAATCATAAAGTTTTTGAGGGGTTTGGGGATCTTTTTTCAAAAAGATCCCCAAGAAAATAAACTAAAAACAATTTGTTCTACATATTTAAACATTTAACTGGAACAGAGCCTTAAAAAAAACAAGAATTGCAGAAAAGAGGCTTGCAAAATGCAAGACATCAGTAAAGAAGCTGAAATCTATATCCCGTACTGCTTTCGCTTCCTCCAGAGAGTTGCCTGATCTATTCCAAGAATCCCGGAGGCTTCCTGCATGACTTTTGTTGAAGCAAGAACACGCCTTATATGCTGTTCTTCTATTTCTGAAATGGAAACCGGATCACCGATGCGCATGGCAGAACTTCTGACATGAATAAAATCAGGAAGATGGCATAAATCGACTGTGTCAGATTTGCAGAGTATGGCCGCCCTTTCCACCACATTTCTAAGTTCGCGGATGTTTCCAGGCCATAAATATTCTTTCATGGCTTTCATGGCTTCTTCTGAAAAGCCCTTGAACATTTTATGATTCTGGCCTCCGAAAAAGGAAAGCATGTCAGACGCTATTTTTTCAACATCCGAAGGTCTTTCTGAAAGAGGCGGAAGATCAATCTGAATCACATTCAGGCGGTAATACAGATCTTCCCTGAACCTGCCGTCCCTGACAGCTTTTTCAAGATCAGCGTTTGTTGCCGCTATTATTCTTACGTCTGCCTTTCTGGTTTTATGATCGCCAACACGTTCATATTCCCTGTCCTGTAAAAATCTAAGCAGTTTGGGCTGAACATGGAGAGGAAGGTCTCCAATCTCGTCAAGAAAAAGAGTCCCTCCTTCGCAGGAAGCTATTCTGCCTGGATTATCCCGGAGCGCTCCTGTGAATGCTCCCTTGACATGACCGAAAAGCTCGCTTTCAAGAAGCTCTGCCGAAAGAGACGGGCATGATATTACTGCAAGCGGCTTGTCAGCTCTTTTGCTCCATGAATGAATGGCTTTTGCAAGAACAGTTTTACCGGTTCCGCTAGGCCCCCTCAGCATGACAACAGCTTCTGACCCGGCAACCTCGGCTGCCAGATCCAAAGCCTTCTGCATTGATGGATTTGATGATGAATATGAAACCGAAGGATGAAGCCGTTCAATATCATTCTGAAGATTGATGATTTTCTGCTCCATGCGGCGTATTTTACCGACTCGCTCTGCTATTAAAAGAACCTGATCAGGCTTGAAAGGCTTTGCAAGATAATCCGAAGCGCCAAGCTTCATGGCCTCAACAGCAGTCTCGACAGAAGCAAACGCGGTTATCACAACCATTTTTGTCCAAGGAGAAACAGATACAATAGAAGGAATAAGATCGAGCCCGCTTTCAGTTCCAAGCCTCAGATCCACAAAAGCAAGATCAAAAACCTCTGACTCCAGCTCTGAAATGGCATCTTTTGAACAACTCACTGTCTTTGTCCTGTGCCCCGAAGACTCAAGGCACATGGACAGGGTTTTTCTGATATTTGGTTCATCGTCTATTATAAGTATATTCATAGGGCGCAGGGCTTTCAATGAGAGTAGTCAACAGGATGAATTAGTTCTGACAGTATCACATAACCTCCAAGCATTTAAAAACATTCTTTCACGTCATATCTGCCCTCCTGAAGGAAAAGGCTTTCATTCGGATTAATAGAGTGCTTGCATTTTGCAATACTCTTTTTATGGCTATATGCAAAAAACAAAGCATGCGCACACCATACACACATAAATCATTGATAATACTATTCATATAAACACGAGCATATGGCATGCAATATGCTCTTAATTATGGCGTAAGCTTATGAATATCCATTTTTAAGCACACTACAAAACAGGAGAAATACAAACAATGAATGACCTTCTTGCAATAACCATGACTATGATCTTTTTCGGCATGTGCGTCATGTACTTGTCCGGACTTGAAAAACTAAGGAAATAGAAAATGAATCCCGAATACCTTATTAGTGCCGCCATCGCTGTATTTTTGATGATCTATCTCTTTTACAGCCTGATAAGACCTGAAAAATTTTAATGCCCGGAGTTCAAAATGACACTTAACGGATGGTTGCAGATTTTAATATTTTTGGCAGTCGTATTTGCCTTGACCAAGCCGCTTGGAACATACCTTTTTAGTGTGTTCGAAGGGCCCAAAAGACCTCTGCCGCGAATTTTCGGCCCTTTGGAAAGATTCTTTTTCAAGGTGTGCGGAATTAATCCTGATGAGGAACAGGGCTGGAAAGAATACGCCGCCTCTCTAATTATGTTCAGCGTGATCAGCATGCTGATCACTTACGCGATCCTGAGGTTTCAGAATCTTTTACCTCTGAACCCCCAGAAATTCGGGCCAGTGCCTGCATGGCTCGCCATGAACACCTCCATCAGCTTTACGACTAATACCAACTGGCAGGCATATTCAGGCGAGACGACCATGAGCTATTTCTCGCAGATGGCAGGGCTCGCGTGGCACAACTTCACATCTGCTGCGGCAGGAATCGGCGTTGCCCTTGCAATTGCCCGCGGTTTCACCAGAAAGATAAAACCTGGAATGCCGTCCACAATCGGCAATTTCTGGGCAGATCTCATCAGGGGTACGATTTACGTGCTTCTGCCCATCAGCTTTATAGCCGCAATTTTTCTTGTCTCCCAGGGAGTTATCCAGAATTTCAGCGCCTACCATGAAATCATGACCATTGAAGGATCGAGCCAGATCATTGCAATGGGGCCTGTGGCTTCTCAGGAAGCTATCAAGGAACTTGGCACAAACGGAGGCGGTTTTTTCAATGCAAACAGCGCTCATCCTTTTGAAAATCCGACACCGCTTTCCAATATGTTTGAAATGATACTCATTTTTGCGATTCCTTCGGCTTTGACATACACTTATGGCCGAATGGCCAAAAGCCAAAAGGACGGATGGATTATCTGGGCTGCAATGGCAATTCTGTTTACTGCCGGAGTAGCAACAACATACTGGGCGGAATCCCATCCGAATGCCGCTGTTGCAGGAATCAATATGGGTGTGCAGTCGGGCAATATGGAAGGCAAGGAAACAAGATTCGGGATAACAGGATCTTCCCTTTTTGCGACAGTAACAACAGACGCGTCCTGCGGTGCTGTCAATTCCATGCATGACAGCTTTAACCCAATAGGCGGCCTTGTCCCTATGCTGAATATCCAGCTTGGAGAGGTAATATTTGGCGGAGTCGGGGCAGGGCTTTACGGAATGCTTATGTTCGTTATCCTGACAGTATTCATAGCAGGGCTCATGGTTGGACGCACTCCAGAATACCTTGGAAAAAAAATAGAAGCTAACGAGATGAAGTTCGTGATGCTCTATGTGCTCATATTCCCGATTATAATACTCGGATTCACGGCCTGGGGGGCAGTTGCGCCCTACGGAGTTTCGTCCCTGAACAACAGCGGGCCCCACGGACTTTCAGAAATCCTGTACGCATTCACCAGCGCAGCAGGAAACAACGGGTCAGCCTTTGCAGGACTTAACGCCAACACAGACTGGTATAATATAACCCTCGGCCTGTCCATGCTGTTTGGCCGTTTCTTCATGATCATACCTGTCCTTGCCATCGCAGGTTCAATGGCTGCTAAAAAGACGGTTCCAGCTGGCCCAGGCACTTTCCATACTGACGGAGGAATGTTCCTTGTCCTGCTTCTATCTGTCATCATAATAGTCGGAGCTTTGACTTTTTTCCCCGCACTTACTCTGGGGCCGATTGTGGAGCATTTCGCGGCCGTAACCGGCACAACTTTTTGATGAGGTTAAAAAATGTCTGATACAAAAACAGTTTCTCTTTTTAATAAAGATATTCTCATGCAGGCTGTCATTGACAGCGTTCGCAAACTTAGCCCCGTGCATGTCATCAAAAATCCGGTGATGTTTGTCGTTGAGATCGGCAGCATACTCACAACAGCAGCATTTCTGAGGGATATTGTGGCTCCTGACGCTGATTCCGCTCCGTTATGGTTTACTGGAAGCATAACAGCATGGCTCTGGTTTACCCTTCTGTTTGCCAATTTTGCGGAAGCTGTGGCAGAAGGAAGGGGCAAGGCCCAGGCCGCATCCCTTCGAAAGCTCCGTCAGGATATAAAAGCCCGCATACTGGTTTCCGGGAAAGAAGAATCAGTTGCATCCTCGACTCTCAGAAAGGGAGACATGGTGGTGTGCGAGGCTGGCGACATGATACCCGGAGACGGCGAGGTTATCGAGGGAATAGCCTCGGTCGATGAATCCGCAATAACAGGCGAATCAGCACCTGTAATCCGTGAATCAGGAGGCGACAGATCCGCAGTAACAGGAGGCACAAAGGTTCTTTCTGACCGGATTGTCATTAAAATAGGCGCGGATCCCGGAGGCTCTTTTTTAGACAGGATGATATCCCTTGTGGAAGGCACTTCCCGCCAGAAAACGCCTAACGAGCTTGCTCTTCATATTCTTCTTGTCGGGCTTACCATCGTCTTTCTGATTGTATGCGTAAGTCTTGTGCCAATGGCCGCGTATTCAGGCATTCATCTTTCTGCAACAGTCATGATCGCCCTTCTGGTCTGTCTCATTCCCACAACAATCGGCGGGCTTCTTTCCGCGATTGGCATTGCTGGCATGGATCGCCTGATCCGTAAAAATGTTATTGCCATGAGCGGACGCGCAGTGGAAGCAGCAGGAGATGTGGACACCCTTCTTCTTGACAAGACAGGAACCATAACCCTCGGAAACCGCCTGGCTACAGACCTGATTCCGACTCCGGGAATTGACATAAATGAGCTTGCGGACGCTGCCCAGCTTTCGAGCCTTGCTGATGAAACACCTGAAGGCAGATCAATTGTTGTTCTGGTTAAAGAGGAATTCCATCTCAGGGGCAGGGATCTTATATCCCATGATGCTCATTTCATTCCTTTTTCAGCCCATACCCGCATGAGCGGATGCGACATAGACGGCAGGGAAATAAGAAAAGGAGCTGTTGACGCCATCTGCGTATATGTAACAAAACTTGGAGGAGAAATACCCCAGGAAATACATGATATAACCAACCTGATCGCTGACAACGGAGGAACTCCGCTGGCTGTCGCAGACGGAGCAAGGATTCTCGGCATAATCCATCTCAAGGACGTGGTCAAGGAAGGCATAAAGGACAGGTTCGAGCGTTTCCGGGCCATGGGAATCAGGACTGTCATGATAACAGGAGACAACAAAAGAACAGCCGCATGTATAGCAAAGGAAGCAGGAGTTGACGATTTTCTTGCTGAAGCCACCCCGGAAGACAAAATGAGGTTCATCAAGGAAGAACAGGCAAAAGGCAAGCTTGTCGCAATGACAGGAGACGGAACAAACGACGCCCCTGCCCTTGCCCAGGCTGATGTCGGGGTTGCCATGAACACAGGGACCCAGGCTGCCAAGGAAGCTGGAAACATGATAGACCTTGATTCCAACCCCACAAAGCTTCTTGAAGTGGTCGAGGTTGGAAAACAGCTCCTCATGACAAGAGGCTCGCTCACCACTTTTTCAATCGCAAATGATATAGCCAAGTATTTTGCGATTCTTCCGGCTCTGTTTGTTTCGGCACTCCCCCAGATTGCGCCTCTCAACATCATGCGCCTTGCCTCGCCCCAGAGCGCTATTCTGTCCGCCGTAATATTCAATGCAATCATTATTATACTGCTGATTCCGCTGTCATTGCGCGGCGTAAAATACAGACCCATAGGTGCTTCAGCTCTTCTCAGGCGTTCTCTTCTGATTTATGGCCTTGGCGGAGTTATAGCGCCTTTTGTCGGAATAAAGCTGATTGACATGATGCTTCAGGTGGCAGGGCTGATATGATGAGGAGGCAAAGTGCCTCCGGCGGGTCGCTTTTTGTAAAAAGCTCCGCAAAAACTTCATGGATTTTAGATTTTTGAATCTGGATTTCCGATTATTACAGGAATATGTCGGCGTGAAAATCGAAAATTATGTAATCGTAGGGTGCTCAAGCCGCAAGGCTTGCGCACCAGAAAGCCGAATATAAAGGAACAAAGCATGAAAAATATAATCATCGCATTAAGGGTGGCCATTGTAACCCTCATACTTACCGGGATAATATATCCTTTGGCTGTCACAGGAATTGCTCAGGTTATCTTTCCTGACAAGGCAAACGGCAGCATGATTAAAAATGAAAAGGGCGAGACTGTCGGATCAAAACTGATTGCACAAGCATTTTCAAAGCCTTCCTATTTCCAGCCAAGACCATCAGCTGCCGGAAACGGTTATGATGCTTCAAGTTCGGGTGGATCGAATCTCGGACCTTCTTCACAGAAACTAAGGGAAAGGATAAAAACAGATACTGAACGTCTTATCAAAGAAAACCCGGACGCAAAAGGCCCTGTGCCTGTGGAACTTGTTATGGCTTCTGCAAGCGGGCTTGATCCGCATATTTCGACCGAAGCTGCAATGTGGCAGATTCCAAGAATAGCAAAATCCAGAAACGCAGATCCTGAAATGATTAAAAAGATTATTGAAAACACTACTGAAGGCAGGGATTTATTTATTTTCGGCGAGCCGAGGGTGAATGTTCTGCGCCTGAATATGGCGCTCGACAAAAAATTTGGAAAGGCATAGGAACCAACTTGCGCACAACCAATTTTCATGTTTTGCGTGGGAACCAATTCTATTCAGTGTTCTTGCCAACCGACAAAAATCATTAAGTTTTTGCGGAGCTTTTTTCAAAAAGCGACCCGCCGGAGTTATCCTTGTAAACGGTGTCATTAAATACCCTTATAATTCCTGTCTAACTTTGGCTTATAAGGGGTAAATTGACTCCCCGGAGGCATGCACTTTAGATCAATGTCGGATTAGGGACAAAGGCGTCCTAATCCGACCTCCCCATCTAACAATCAAGACATCTTAAAACTGCTGTAAATACCGGCATATTTCTTTCTTAACGCAGGTTTTTCAATTTTTCCGGTAGGATTCCTCGGAACATCGTCGAAATATATGAATTTCGGTCTCTTGTATCTTGGGAGAAGCTCACAAAGAGTCATGACTTCTTCCTCTGTCATATTCTTGCCGGGTTTAAGCTTGATTACAGCAGCCACAACCTCTCCCAATCTTTCATCAGGAATGCCGATTACTGCCACATCCTGAATTCTTGCGTGATGGCTCAGGAAATGCTCTATTTCGACAGGATAGATATTCTCGCCGCCTGTTATGATCACGTCTTTTTTGCGATCAAGCAGCCATACAAAACCGTCCTTGTCTATTCTGGCTATGTCCCCTGTCCTTAACCAGCCATTAACAAGGCTTGTAGCGGTTTCCTTGGGATTTTTGAAATACTCCTTCATTACTCCCGGCCCTTTTACAATAAGCTCGCCCGGCTCCCCAAGCGGTACAGGATCAAGGTTTCTGTCAACTATTGAAAATTCCCAGTCAAAGCCCGCAATTCCGATGGAGCCGGTCTTGTGGCGGTTAGGGATTCCAAGGTGAAGGCATCCAGGGCCGGTTGCTTCTGTAAGTCCGTAATTCACGTCAAATTCATGAAGCGGGAATACTTCACCCCATTTCTGGATAAGACTCGGAGGAACCGGCTGTGCGCCTATGTGCATGAGTCTCCATCTGGAAAGATCATAATTATCAAGCTTGATTTCACCTCGCTCGATGGCAAGAAGAATATCATGGGCCCAGGGCACGAGAAGCCAGACTATTGAAACCTTTTCCTCTGAAACTGCCTCAAGAATCCAGTCAGGTTTTATCCCTTTTAGAATTACAGCCGGAGCGCCCACAAGAAAATTGCCGAACCAATGCATTTTGGCTCCTGTGTGATAAAGGGGCGGAATGCAGAGAAAGGAGTCTTCTTTTTTCTGGGAATGATGATTGTTTTCCACATAGCAGGAAAATTCGAGATTCCTGTGGGTCAGGAGAACGCCCTTGGGAACTCCTGTCGTGCCTGAAGTGAAATATATGGCGGCATTGTCTGTGATAATGATTTCAGGGCCGAAAAATTCAGGCTCGCTCTTTTTGATAAAATCATCCAGATGTTCGGCATAACGGGGTGTATGCTCTTTGGGGCCAGTAAATATATATGTTGTAATTGAAAGATCAAGCTCGGTCTTGGCTGATGCAACACGGTCAATAAATTCCTCGCCGAAAAAAATCACGCTGGCTTCGGAAACATTTGCGCACATGGCGATCAGCTCCTCCGTAAACCTGAAATTAAGAGGCACGGCCTTTGCGCCTGTTCTTAAAATCCCGAAATAAACCGGAAGCCATTCAAGGCAGTTGGTCATGAGATGCACCACACTGCCACCCTTTTTGACCCCTCTTTTCACAAGTGCGTTTGCGATTCTGTTCGAGACCGAATCAAATTCCGTCCAAGTAATGCTTTTTCTTGTTCCGTTTGCAGGATCTCTTTCCACAAGCGCCGTATCATCAGGAAAAAGCCTCGCGTTTCTGGCCAGTATTTCGGTTATTATCATCAGAAAACTCCGGTTCGATTATCTTTTCAGAAATTGCCAACCCGGATCAAGTAACACCCGTTTATTATCCAAGTCAATACAGGATGCACCCCAAAAGATCATGGAAAGACTCAATAAATGGCACTTGCGTCCTTTAAATCCCAAGATAAGTCTTGATAGTTTGGCGCTGTTCATCTTACTGTGGCCATCATTTTTTTAACTCCCTTATTTCGACACACCCAGAACAGTTATAAACTGAAGGGTGGCTCTAAAAATTAGAATTTTTGATGTGGTAGCACATGGGAATCAGCAGCGTCGCACTAAGAACCGGAGGTTATGCGGTATAAATGAGGATTCGACGCTGACGCTGCCCGATTAAACTTTGGCAAAAAGGCAATTTTTAGAGTTCGCCCGAACGCAAACAGGAATCACATGAACCAGCAGGAACTTTCATCTTTTATATGGTCAGTGGCTGATCTTCTTCGCGGAGATTACAAACAGTCAGAATATGGCAAGGTAATTCTGCCGTTCACGGTTTTAAGGCGTATTGACTGCGTTCTTGAGGAAACCAAAGAAGCTGTTCTTGCGGAATTTGAAGCAAAGCAGAAGATGGGACTCAATCCAGAGCCTTTTCTTTTAAGGGTTTCAGGCCTTAAATTCTACAACACCTCTCCCATGGACATGAAAAAGCTCATGGGAGATCAGGATCATATCAGGCAAAATCTCGAGCAGTATATCCAGGCTTTTTCGCCCTCTGTCCGGGATATTTTCGAGCGTTTCGATTTTTACACCCAGATAGATCGTCTTAACAAATGCGGCCTTCTTTATCTTGTCACTGAGAAATTTTCAGGAATCGACCTTCACCCTGAAACTGTCTCAAATTTCCAGATGGGCCTTGTGTTTGAAGAGCTTATCAGAAAATTTGCGGAAATTTCCAACGAGACAGCAGGAGAACATTTTACGCCCCGGGAAGTAATCCGCCTCATGGTCAACCTGATTTTTGTGGAGGACGACGAGATTCTGTCCAAGCCCGGAGTTGTCCGTACAATATACGATCCCACAGCAGGAACAGGCGGAATGCTCTCGGTCGCAGGAGAATATCTTGAAGAACATAACCCGACGGCCCGTCTGACAATGCACGGACAGGAGCTGAACGACGAATCCTACGCCATATGCAAGGCCGACATGCTCATAAAGGGTCAGGAAGTCGCAAACATCATCCCAGGCAATACTCTTTCGGATGACGGCCACGGCCATAGTAAATTTGACTATATGCTTTCAAATCCGCCTTTTGGTGTTGAATGGAAAAAAGTTGAAAAGGAAATCCGCAAGGAGCATGAACAGCAGGGCTTTAACGGACGTTTTGGCCCCGGCCTTCCAAGGGTTTCGGACGGTTCACTTCTTTTTCTGATGCATCTTTTAAGCAAAATGCAGCCAGCCGCAGCCGGAGGAAGCAGGTTCGGCATTGTCTTAAACGGTTCCCCTCTTTTTACCGGCGGCGCAGGATCAGGTGAAAGCGAGATCAGGCGCTATGTTCTTGAAAACGATCTGGTCGAGGCAATAATCGGGCTTCCAACAGATATGTTCTACAACACAGGCATTTCAACCTATATCTGGATTCTCTCGAACCGCAAGCCAGACAACAGGAAAGGCTTTGTCCAGCTCATTGACGCAAGCTCCTTCTGGCAGAAAATGAGAAAAAGTCTCGGAAGCAAGAGAAAAGAGCTTTCTGATCAGCATATTTCAGACATAACAAGACTTTTCGGAAGCTTCACAGAAGCTAAAATTGCCTATGTTTTTGATTCAAACGGAAAGGAAACTGACCGCCTGATAATCCTGCAAGGCGAAAAAGAGCCTGCTGTGCCAGAAGGCGGAAAAGTCAAGATTGCGCCACTTTCACGCATATTCAAAAATTCCGCTTTCGGATACAGAACAATAACAGTCGAAAGACCCCAGAAAGACGAAAACGGAAAGCCTGTAATCGGAACAAAGGGCAAGCTGAAAGGCAAGCCCATGCCAGACACCAACCTCAGGGACACCGAAAACATTCCCCTTGATGAAGACATCGAGGAATATTTCAGGCGCGAGGTTCTGCCCCATGTTCCAGATGCCTGGATAGACCACGAAAAGACAAAGACAGGCTACGAGATTCCGTTCAACCGCCATTTTTACGTTTTCGAGCCTCCAAGATCTCTTACGGAAATCGACACTGACCTGAAAATTGTTACTGACCGGATAATGACGATGATAAAAGGGCTTGGGGCGTGATGAGTTGATTGGTAAATTAGGCCTATCGTAGGGTGCTCAAGCTCTAAGGCTTGCGCACCAGATGCGCTTGCCTCGAACGGTCGCTTTTTGAAAAAAGCTCCGCAAAAACTTTTGGTTATGGTTTGTATGATGCGCTTTATGGATTGCTTAAAAATAGGCTAATAATATAACGGTTGTAAGCAAATCACCCTGATATTATATTTCGTTTATGGAAAAAACACATCAGATCAAAAAAACAGTCACCAAAGTGAATCTTCGTGATCAGCAAAGTGATTACGGATACTGGACTTCACAACCACCCGCTCTCAGGCTTGATGCTCTTGAGCAAATCAGGCAGGAGTATCATTTATGGAGGTACGGTGCAGAACCGAGACTTCAAAGAGTTTATTCTTTTATTAAACGCTGATAATGTCAAATATCGTTTTTTTGAAGATGTTATGACTATTAATATACAGAACATGACAACAGAAGAAAAACTGATGGCAATGGAAATGCTTTGGGATGATCTGTGCAAAAGCCAAAAAAAATTTTCGTCTCCGGATTGGCATGGTGAAATATTAAACGAACGTGAAAAAGCCGTTGCAGATGGTAAAGACAGGTTTGTAGATTGGGAAACGGCAAAAAAAGACCTCCTGAATTCAATATTATGAATAATAAACCACAGATTACAACAGGCGTTTCCTTTGACGAAGTTCTGGAACTCATTGGGAATGCCCGCCAGAAGGCTTATCAGTCCGTAAATACAACCCTGATTGATCTTTACTGGCAGGTGGGCGCATATATCAGTCGAAAGATTGAAGCTGCGGAATGGGGTGACGGCGTTGTAAAACAGCTTGCCGCGCACATTGCCGGAAGCCAGCCAGGACTCAAGGGTTTTACAGGTAGAAATCTGTTCCGAATGAGGCAGTTTTACGAGACTTACAGGCATGATGAAAAAGTCGCGCCACTGGTGCGACAATTGTCCTGGAGCCACAATCTGATTATTCTTGGCCAGAGCAAACGTGAAGAAGAGCGTGAATTCTACCTGAGAATGGCAATCCGGGAGAAGTGGAGCAAGAGGGAACTTGAACGCCAGTTTAAAAACGCCCTTTTTGAGCGCACTGTCCTTAATCCTGTAAAAGTGTCACCAGCGGTGACACAAATTTATCCTGATGCCCTGAATGTATTCAAAGATTCATATATTGTGGAGTTTCTTAATATGCCGGAAGGTCATGATGAAAGCGACCTTCACAAGGGACTTCTGCACAGGCTCAAGGCTTTTCTCATAGAGCTTGGCAGGGATTTCTGTTTTGTAGGCTCTGAATTTCCTTTGCAGGTCGGCAACCGTGATTTCAGCATTGACCTGCTTTTTTTTCATCGTGGCCTGAACTGTCTGGTGGCAATAGAATTGAAGGTTGGAAGATTCGAGCCTGAATATCTTGGCAAGCTGGATTTTTACCTCGAAGCACTTGACCGTGATGTGAAAAAAGCCCACGAAAACCCTGCCATTGGAGTATTGCTCTGCGCCAGCAAGGACGAGGAAGTTGTGGAATATGCCTTGAGCCGTTCCCTGTCTCCAGCCATGATTGCCGAATACCAGACCCTGTTGCCTGACAAGAAACTTCTTCAGGCAAAGCTGCATGAATTTTATCTTCAGAATGTTACAGACGAGGACTAAGCATGAGTTTTCCGGGGTACGAGAAAAAACGCCGTGGATTTTAGGTTTTTGAATTCGGGATTTTTGATTTTTTCAGGATGAACTTTCATGAAAAAGAAAGCTTAACCATCTCCTTGGCATGAATCCGAAACGTAGGGTGCGTGGCGCTTTTCCACGCACCGTTTTTATCAGGCAATGGTGAGTGCAAGGACGGCACGCACCCTACATGCCCATCTTGGGCATGATGAGTTTATTGGCAAATTTTTTTAAAACAAGCGCCTTTCATTTTTTATTATGGCAGAACCATTGACAAAGATAAGGTTTTCGTAGGTCGGATCAGGACGCTTTTTGTCCGTAATCCGACGCACCATCCATGCAAAGGCGGTTCATGTCGGATTACGAGCAAAGGACGCTCTAATCCGACCTACAGATCCGCATGAATCTTATCTTCAGAATGTGACAGACGAGGACGAAGCATGAGTTTTCCGAGGTACGAGAAATATAAGGACAGCGGGGTTGAATGGCTTGGGGAAGTGCCGGAGCATTGGGAAAAAGTTCGTATTAAGCATATTGCAAAACCTGATTCCAAATCTTTTATTGATGGGGATTGGATTGAGACTCCTTATATAACAAATGAGGGCGTTAGGCTAATACAATGCGGCAATATTGGAACTGGCGTCTATGAAGAACAAGGCTTTAGATATGTATCAGAAGAAACTTTTCAAAAATTATCATGCACAGAAGTTAATCCAAATGACGTACTGATATGCAGATTGCAGTCATCTCGTACAATTCTAGCAGGGCGTGCATGCTTAGCTCCATCTCTTGGAGTAAAAATGATTACTTCCGTTGATAATTGCATTGTGAAGGTTTCTCCAGATTTTGATCCTCATTATATTGTATTTATGCTTTCAACTACGTCTTACCTTTCTTTTATTGAGGTTGTTGCAAGAGGAGGAACAAGAGACAGAATAAGTAGATCTATGCTTGGTAATATAGAAATAATATCACCTACATTGTCTGAACAAAATTTCATTGCAAATTTTCTGCATTCTGAAACCGCCAAAATAGATAATCTGATTGCGGAACAGCAGAAGCTGATAGAACTTTTAAAGGAAAAGCGTCAGGCTGTTATCTCCCATGCAGTCACCAAAGGTCTGAATCCTGATGCAAAGATGAAGGATTCAGGAATCGAATGGCTGGGCGATGTGCCGGAGCATTGGAGTGTGAAAAAATCCATTTATATTCTTGATAAACTTCAAGATGGCACCCACTTTAGCCCTGCAAGTGATGTCTGCGGAGATTATCTTTACATTACTGCAAAAAATATTAAGGAATGGGGCATAGATCTTTCAGATGTATCTTATATTAGTAAAGATGATCATGATGAAATTTACAAACGATGTCCAGTTTGTAAAGGGGACGTTTTGTACATCAAGGATGGAGCAACAGCAGGAATAGCCACAATAAATACTATAGATACTCCATTTTCATTACTTTCCAGTGTCGCAATGCTTCGTCCGAATCCTGATTGTTTTGATTCCAGATATTTAGCATACCATCTAAATTCAAGATCTTTTAAAACTTTTATATTGAATAGTCTTGTGGGTGGGGCAATGCCTCGTTTTACTATTGAAATTATTAAAAAATTTAAGTTTGTAACTCCAAGTATCTCCGAGCAACAAGCTATTGCTGCTTTTCTTGACAAAGAAACCTCCAAACTCGACACCCTCATCTCCGAAGCCCAAAAAGCCATAACCCTCCTCCAGGAGCGCAGAACAGCCCTCATCTCGGCAGCAGTCACAGGCAAGATCGACGTCCGGGGTTTTGTCCCTGATTCAGAAAGCGTGGTGGCAGCATGAGCAGTCTGCACAAGGAAATCAGTTTCGAGGACGAGATCTGCGGGTCACTTTTATCCAAAGGCTGGATCTATTCAAAGGACGACGCAAAGCTTTATGACAGAAAAACCGCCCTTTTCCCGCCTGATGTCATCGAATGGATAAGGTCAACCCAGCCAAAATCCTGGGAAGCGCTCGAAAAAAGTCACGGAACAAACGCGGCTGATGCTGTTTTAAGCCGTTTAAGGGATTCCATAAACCAGCGCGGAACGCTTGAAATAATCAGGCACGGCTTTGAAATGATAGGCTTGAGATCTCCCATTTCCATGAGCCAGTTCAAGCCAGCCCTTGCCATGAATCCTGATATCCTTTCCAAATATTCAGCAAACAGGCTGAGAATTGTCCGTCAGTTACGATATTCCCTTTTCAATGAAAACTGCATAGACCTTGTTCTTTTCGTTAATGGAATCGCTGTCGCCACATGCGAGCTTAAGACAGATTTCACCCAGTCCGTCGAAGATGCCGTTGACCAGTACAGATTTGACAGGCATCCCAAACCAAAGGGCCAGCAAACTTCTGAACCTGTTCTTTCCTTTCCGAATGGCGCACTTGTTCATTTTGCGGTCAGTAACATGGAAGTCCGCATGACAACCCATCTTCAAGGAGCTTCGACGTTTTTTCTTCCATTCAACAAGGGAGATGGCGGAGCTGCCGGAAATCCTTTAAACGAAAAAGGCCACAGAACGGCCTATCTCTGGGAGGAAATATGGGAAAGGGAAAGCTTTCTCGAGATAATAGGCAGGTATATTGTCAGCCAGAAAGACAAAAAAAAGCAGATTAAAAAGATCATATTCCCCCGCTTTCACCAGCTCGACGCGACAAGAAAAATGCTCGCCAAGGTTCTTGAAGACGGCCCTGGCCAGAAATATCTTATCCAGCATTCGGCAGGATCTGGAAAAACAAACTCCATTGCCTGGACTGCCCATTTTCTGGCTGATCTTCATGATTCAAACCATGAAAAGCTTTTTGATACTGTTCTTGTGGTTTCAGACAGAACAGTCCTCGACACCCAGCTTCAGGAAGCAATTTTTGATTTTGAGAGAACCACCGGAGTTGTTGCCACAATAAAAGGCGAAGGCACAAGCAAGAGCGGAGAGCTTGCCAAGGCATTATCAGGCGGAAAAAAGATTGTTGTCTGCACAATTCAGACCTTTCCTTTTGCTTTAAAAGCTGTTCAGGAACTCTCGGCCACTCAAAACAAACGCTTTGCAGTAATTGCTGACGAGGCTCATTCTTCCCAGACCGGAGACGCTGCCGCAAAACTAAAGGCTGTGCTGAACGCGGAAGAACTGAAAGAACTCTCGGACGGCGGAGAAATAGGAACCGAAGATATTCTTGCCGCACAGATGACGGCAAGGGCATCAGAGAGCGGAATCACATACGTCGCATTCACTGCGACCCCGAAAGCAAAGACAATAGAGCTTTTCGGAACAAGGCCGAAACCAGGGCTTCCTGCCGGGCCTGATAATCTTCCGGAGCCATTTCATGTCTATTCCATGCGTCAGGCCATAGAAGAAGGTTTCATTCTGGATGTTCTGAAAAATTACACGCCATATAAACTTGCTTTCAAGCTTGCAAGTTCAGGAAAGGAGCTGTCAGAAAAAGAGGTTGAGCGCAGCGAGGCCATGAAAGGCATAATGCGCTGGGTAAAGCTTCATCCTTATAATATTTCCCAAAAGGTTCAGGTTGTTGTCGAGCATTTTCTGGAAAATGTTTCTCCTCTTCTTGAAGGAAAAGGAAAGGCAATGGTTGTTGTGGCAAGCAGAATCGAGGCCGTGCGCTGGAAACTTGCCATGGACAAATACATCAGGGAACAGGGCTTAAAAATGGGAACCCTTGTGGCCTTTTCCGGCGAGGTGATTGATAAGGATTCCGGGGAAGATCCATTTACTGAAACATCCTCTGCCATGAATTCCGGTCTCAAAGGCAGGGACATAAGAGAGGCATTCAATACGGACGAATACCAGATTCTCCTTGTGGCAAACAAATTCCAGACAGGATTCGATCAGCCCCTTTTATGCGGAATGTATGTGGACAAAAAGCTTTCGGGAATTCAGGCGGTACAGACACTTTCCCGCCTGAACCGTTCATATCCGGGCAAGGACACAACTTTCATAGTCGATTTTGTGAATGAGCCTGAAGATGTTCTTGAGGCATTTAAAACATATTACACCACTGCCGAGCTTTCAGGAGTTTCAGACCCGAATCTTGTCTATGATCTGCGCATGAAGCTTGATTCAGCCGGTTATTATGATGATTTTGAGATAGACAGGGTTGTTAATGTCGAGCTTAACGAAAAATCCAGACAAAGCGATCTTGTTGCTGCCATAGAGCCGGTCAGCCAGAGGCTTTTGCAGAAATACAAGAATGCCGTGGAGGATCTTAAAAACGCGAAAGCCAGAAAAGACAGTCAGGCTGAAACAGACGCCCAGAACGAGATTAATGCCCTGCTTCTTTTCAAAAAAGACATTGGAACCTATCAGAGAATATATTCCTTTCTTTCCCAGATTTTCGACTATGGAAACACTGCGATTGAAAAACGTCATATGTTTTACAAGAGACTTCTTCCGCTTCTGGCATTTGGCAGGGAAAGGGATTCCATAGACCTTTCAAAGCTTGTTCTCACCCATCATAACCTGAAAAACAAGGGCAGACAGGATGTTCCGCTTGGCGCAAACGGAGAAAATCCGAAGCTCTATCCTGTGGCAGAAGCTGGAACAGGCGCAGTAAATGAAAAGCAGAGAGTATTTCTTGAAGAGCTTATTTCAAAGCTGAATGAGCTTTTTGAAGGCGATCTCACGGATAATGACAGGCTTGTTTATGTGAACCATGCGCTAAAAGGCAAGCTGCTTGAATCTGAAATTCTGAGGCAGCAGGCCTTGAACAACACAAAGGAACAGTTTTCAAACTCTCCTGATCTTGCAGGCGAGATAATGAACGCCATAATAGACGCTTTCGCGGCCCACAGTGTCATGAGTAAACAGGCCATTGATTCTGAAAAGATAAGGATAGATCTTAAAAATATTCTATTAATGCACGCCAATCTTTATGAGGATTTAAGGAATTTCAGCCAGGCTTGATGGTCTCGCAAAAAGTCTAAAAATGGCTTAAGCGTCATGCCGGACTTGATTCGGCATCTTTGTAATTTTAGCCGCTTCTGGATTCCGGCCTGCGCCGGAATGACGGCAATCTGACTTATTGCGACCTTGTCAAATTTAAAAAGCATTGAAAAGCGCTATATTTATAAGTATGTGATTCTCTGAAGTTAAAAAAACAAAGCCCGATTGGGTCTGATTAGATCCGATTTAATCGGGCTTTTGTTAATTTGCCCCAAAGGCCCATTTTAAAATAAAGTTGTATACCATGAACAAAAAGCTCCCTTTGTTAGCCCTTCTGACCGCATTTCCACCACTTGCGACAGACATGTACCTCCCTGCAATACCAACTCTTCAGAAGCAGTGGAACCAGCCATTGTCAGTCATTAATCTGACGCTTGTCTGCTTTTTCATAGCCTACTGCATTTCGCTTCTGGTTTACGGGCCTGTCTCCGACAGATACGGAAGAAGACCGCCGCTCATGGCTGGAATAGGTTTATATATTCTGGCATGCATTCTCTGCGCTCTTTCTCCAAACGCGGAAAGCCTTATTGTTTCAAGAATAATCCAGGCAGCAGGAGCTGCAGCTGCAGCGACCCTTGCCATGGCGATCAGTAAGGATCTTTTTACTGGAAAAGAAAGGGAACAGATTCTGGCAGTGATCGCCGTGATAGTATCGCTTGCGCCAATGCTCGCCCCTGTTTTAGGTGGATGGCTCTTAAAATGGTTTTCATGGCCGTGGATTTTTGTGTCCCAGGCGATTCTCGGGGCAATTTCACTCGCCGGGGTTTACAAAATGGAAGAAACCCTTAAAAATCCAATTAAAGTAAAGGTATCTGAACTTGCCTCAGGTTACATATATCTTTTCAAGAATGTGAAGTTCATGGGTTACGCCATAATGGTCGCCATAGCAGCGTTTCCGCTTTTTGCGTTCATTGGCGGTTCTGCGGACATATACATCACAAGGCTCGGACTTACAGAACAGACCTTCGGATACTTCTTCGGAGCAAACGCGCTGGCCTTCATGGCGGGTTCGTTTTCATGCTCAAGACTTCTAAGGGTAATGTCATCAAAACATCTTATGACAGCCGGATTTATCGGAATCCTGACAGGAGGTTTATGGATGCTGCTTTTTGCCGGACATGGCCCATACAGCCTTGCCCTGCCAATGGCTCTTTTGACTTTTTCCATAGGCCTGAGCCGTCCACCAAGCAACAATCTCGTTCTTGAGCAGGTGGACAAAAACGCCGGAGCCGCATCATCCATCATGATTTTTTCATATTTCATATTCGGCGCCATTTCAATGTGGATGATATCCCTGGACTGGGAAAACAAGATCAGGACAATAGGGGTGGTAAGCCTTGTTGCAGGATGTTTGATGCTGGGGATGTGGATTACACTTCAAAGAATTTCAGCAAATAAAAAGGTGAGCTCATTATGAAAAAAACAACATTTATTTATCTTTCCATTCTGTGCATTATCTTCTCAGGCTGTTCAATATCAAGGCCTGACACAATAATGCAGATTTCCACAATTGATTCTCTTATTGCCGGCAATTATGACGGTCATATGTCGTGCGGAGAACTTCTCCAAAACGGGGATTTCGGTCTCGGAACTTTTCAGGGGCTTGATGGAGAAATGGTCGTGCTTGACGGGAAAATTTACCAGATCAAGGCTGACGGGAATGTTTATTCTCCTGATTTGAATACGGGAAGCCCTTTTGCCTCCATTTGCGATTTCAAGCCTGAAAAAACCGTAACAATTGAAAATAAAACTGATTTTAAAGCCATGGAAGACATCATAGATATGGCCTCTCCAAACAAAAACCTGTTTTGCGCCATAAGAATTGATGGTGACTTCAGTTTTATGGAAACAAGAAGCGTCCCTGCCCAGAGAAAGCCCTACTCCCCTCTTTCTGAAATAACAAAAAATCAGCCGAGATTCAAAATGAGGAATATAAGTGGAACAATCGTCGGATTCAGATGTCCGCCTTTTGTCAAAGGGTTAAATGTCCCAGGATATCATCTTCATTTTCTTTCAAAAGACAGGACAAAAGGCGGTCACATACTTTCCTTTGAAACAAAAAATGCCGAATGCAAAATAGACATATGCAATGGTTTCTATATGGTTCTTCCAAAAGATGATGATGTGTTCGGCGGAACTGATCTCACAAAAAACAGAAACGCTGATCTTCAGAAAATTGAAAAATGACCGCCATGGTGATTCACTTTCATCATAAAACGCAATAACTCCGGGGACTATACAGAATGCAATACTGTTGAAATAGCGAAGATTTATGTCGGATTACGAGCAAAGAACGCTCTAATCCGATCTACATTATAAATCTTGATTTAATAAGAAGATAGCCAACAAAAAAAAGACTTTTTTATACCAAACAGGATGAAATGCTGTTAGTATCGATAAAGTTCGACATAAGACACTTGCCGCTCAAAATGCCTTAAGCGTAATCATCTCGGCACAAATACTATCTAAATGAAGCACAAGATTAAAAAAAATGTCATAGCTTTTCTTCTCGCAGCCCTCGCCGCATTTGCAGGGATGCTATTCCTGCGCCCTGAATTCACCAATATCCTGAACATCAAAAACACGCCAAACCTGGACTTTATTCTTGGGATTTCCGCAGGAGGGTCAATAGCTTCGCTTTTATGGTACAGACGGGTAGTAAATCAATCCCATATACTTAAAAAGCATCAGGAAATCCTGAATGAGATCGAAGACGGATATTACGAGGTGGATCTTTCAGGGAAAACCTTGTTTGTCAATCAGGGAATAACCAAAGTCCTTGGTTATAGCGCAGAAGAAATGTTAGCCATGAATAACAGGGCCTATATGACTCCTGAAAACGCTAAAAACCTCTACGAGGCATTCAACAAAGTTTATAAAAACGGCGAACCCATGCGGGGAGTCGCTTACGAAATCATCCATAAGGACGGGAATCCAAGGTTCCTCGAAACCTCCATTACACTCATGAAAAACCATAATGGCACTCCGACAGGCTTCAGAGGAGTCACAAGGGATATAACACCAAGAAAACTCGCTGAACAGGCCCTTGAAATGGCAAAAAAAGCAGCTGAAGCTGCAAGCCAGGCAAAAAGCCTTTTTCTTGCAAATATGAGCCATGAGATAAGAACTCCCATGAACGGAGTTATGGGAATGACAAAAATTCTCATGGATACAGAACTGTCAGACGAGCAGATGCATTACCTGAATCTTATAAACTCGTGCGGTGAAAATCTGCTTGATCTTTTAAACGACATTCTGGATTTTTCAAAGATAGAGGCCCGTCAGCTGATAATCTACCCTGATTTATTCAAGCCTGAAAAAATAATCGAAGAGATAATTGACACATTGACTCCAAGAGCCCTGGAAAAGGGAATAAACATCATATTCGATAAATCAGAATCTTTTCCAGGTCTTCTTATGGGCGATGCACTGAGAATAAAGCAGATTGTAATGAACCTCGCTGACAATGCCGTTAAATTTTCTGAAAACAGGGATGTTCAGATAGAGCTGGAATGTTCCTGGAAAAATGAACATGAAGCTTGCGTAAGCTTCATGATAAAAGACGCTGGCATAGGAATGGACAAAGACAAAATAGACCGTCTTTTCAAGGCTTTCAGCCAGATTGACGGTTCAATGACAAGAAAATATGGTGGCACAGGTCTGGGACTTGCCATATCAAGACAGCTCGCATCCCTGATGAACGGAAAAATTGAAGTAGAAAGCGAAAAAGGCAAAGGCTCCTTATTTACCTTCACCATAACATTACCGTATTCACAACCTGGCCTTGAATCATTATCAGGCCGCTCTCATGAAAAAACCGGGCAAAACGGACTGGATCTGGAACTTTACAAAAAGCATGTCCATGACCATCTGGCCTCAAAAGGGAAAAAAGAACTGAAAGTCCTGCTTGCAGAAGATCACCCCGTAAACAGGGAGCTATGTGAAAAAATGCTTTCAAAAATAGACATTTTCCCTGTATGTGCAAAAAATGGCCAGGAAGCACTTGATCATCTTTCAACCCTGACATTTGATCTTATCATCATGGATGTTCAGATGCCTGTGGTATCGGGAATCGAGGCCACAAAAATTATCAGGAAGTCCGGGGAAAACCAAAATACCCCTATCATCGCCTTAACTGCCCACGCCATGAGGGGAGACAGGGAAAAATGTCTTTTGGCCGGGATGGATGACTATATTTCAAAACCCATATCAATGGAAATATTCTACCCCACAGTCCTGAATTCAATTCTTCATCCGAGATAATGTAGGATCTTTATTTGATGCAGCTGAATACAAGATCAGTATCATTGAGGCCTGTTTTGACGTGGGTTAAATTGATTGATCTTATCTTGAGGAAACGCTATAAAAAAACAAGACATTGTTTTTGTCTTAATTTTCAGCATACATCATAAAATCCGAACATTATTCAAGTTAGATGGAATCGCAAAAAGTCTAAAAATGGCCTTGTCGTCATGCAGGACTTGATCCGGCATCTTTATAATTTCAGCTGTTTCTGGATTCCGTCCTGCTCCGGAATGACTGTAATCGGACTTTTTGATACCTTGTCCAGTTTTACTGATCAGTAATTCCATTTAATAATTCCAATTCTAATCCAGGCTTTATCCAAATGACTCTTTGGGCGGCCGCTTTATTCCAGGGTTCCCCAAGACCATAAACAGACATCAAGAGGCTTTTCTTGAAGAATCCGACTCCCAGATTAATAAATTCAATCAGGAATCTAATCATAAAAACAGGGGGAAGACTGTCTGCCTTTTTCAGCCATAAGCCAGCCATGGTTCCTTCCAATAAAGCAATGTACGAAGTAATTGAAAATATAAATAAATCAGGCGCAGGCCTTGTTTCAAGGAGCAAAAAATCAGAAAACAATTTCACTCGGCTCGGAAGCGGTCTTTTCAGTTTTCATAAAAACATATCGGATCTCCTGTGCCTGATTAATGAGGCAGCAGAACAGATAGGCAAAGAAGACGGCAACGGGGGCATAAACAGCGCGGGTGAGATTGCGGATAAAGCACTGAAAGATCTTGATGCATACAGAAATCTTGTGCACGAAAAATCAGCGGATATGGCAGCCATTTCAGGAAATTTGAACAAGCTTTTCAGATTGTGTGACTCATTTGAGAAAGCTGCGGGTTTTTTCAGATCTGTTGGACTTAATATAAAAATTGAAAGCAGAAGATCACCGGCTGCGAACGAAATGTTCGGGTTCATTTCAGAAGAAATGAGACCACTTTCCGAAAAAATCATCGAGATAATCTCGGCCATAAGAGAAGATGCGGAAAATGCCAGAAAAGCCCAGCAGACAGCCACAAAAAGCATTGAATCCGGCCTTGCCGAATTTGGAGAAATGGCTGAGGATGCCTCATCCACAGTAAAAGAAGCTGTAAATGACATAGAAAACCTGATGGTACTTTCAAGAAACATCATGGAAAAGGCCACGTATAATTCGGGAAAGATCTCCAGACAGACCGGCGAAATCGTTATGCAGATGCAGTTTCACGACAGCATGCGCCAGAGGATAGAGCATATGAGCAGCTCTCTGAACGAAGCGGAATCAAGGGTCAGGGAAGCCATCTCAGCCGGCGCCGGATCAGAGGCAAAAAATGAGAGAATCGGGGCTGCTTACGCAATAATCAATCTTCAGCATGCACAGCTTGCAGCGATGTCAGAGGAAGTTGAAGAAGTATTTCATAAATGCGGGAATGCGTTTGCGGAAATAAAATCAAACATAGAAAACCTCATAAACGACCTCCAGACAGAAGAAGATGCAGCCTCAAAGGATAGGGATCCTTTCCGGCGCCTGAAACAGTCTTTTTCAGAGCTGGCCTTGCTCATGAAAAGATCAAGGGCAATCGCGGACATACTTAAAGAAGTCACGGCCAAGGCAGGATCTACGGCATCAAGACTTTCTGAATATATGAAAACAGTGGACAGGGTAAACACAGACACCCATCTGATAGCCCTGAACGCCATCATCAAGGCGGCCCATCTCGGAGCAGAGGGAAGAACACTCGAAGAACTGGCCCAGATCCTTGTGGGACTTTCAAACCAGATCAATGAAATAGTCTCTGAGGTAAACGTCATAATCTCGGATACGAACAAACAGATCGAAAAACTGAATTCAATGGATCTGAAAGATGATGAATCCTATGTGTATCTGGAAAAAACAACCAGAATGCTTGCGGAAACCTATGATCTGTTTGAGCGGAAAAAATCGGCCGCAAAAATAAAGGCCTCTGAATTAGGCTCGACAATATCAGAAACAGTTAAAGATCTTGATTTCATTAAAATTCTTGCCAAAGATTTCGGAAAAATAAAATCGGGAATAGAGAATGATCTGGTAGCCCTTGAGCCATGGACTCAAAATCAGGGTTCATATATGGCGGAATCTGCGGACAGTCTCGCAGAAACTTACACAATGCAACAGCAGAGAGAAGTTCATGAAAAGATGCTGGCCTCAAAAACAAAAGCGGTTATGGCAGCCGAAGCGCCTGTCGAGCTGTGGGACAATATAGAGCTGTTTGATACGACTGACAGTAACGATGCGGGAACTGTCAGTGAAAATGGAGAAGAAATCCTGAAAAAAGAAGTCATTGATTCCAATGCGGCCGAAGAGTCTGAAAAACCAGGTCAAAAAAACAAGGATGATGATTTTGGCAATAATGTCGAACTTTTCTGATTGCAGTTGACGTTCAGGCCATAGCCCTTTCAGGAACAGGCTGGCCGTTTCGTCACATTAAATGGAAAAAATAAGGAGACCATATGGCGTTCATGACAGAAACCGAAAACGATAAAACACTCCTTAAAATAAGCGGAGTCCTAAGCATTTATGAGGCAGAGGCGTTCAAAAACGAGCTTTTGTCAGGATTTGAAAAAGGAGACGAGCTCTACATTGATCTTGGCTCGGTTTCAGACTGCGACCTCACGGCAATTCAGCTGCTTTATTCGGCAGGCAAATCAGCCGCCAGACTCCGCAAAAAACTGACTTTCACAAACATCCCTGAATCAATCCTCCAGACCCTGGACAATGCATGCCTGTCCATTGAGAAGCTCATAAAGCATGATGAAAAGGAGGTATAAATGGCCAAGGTGATTCTTACGGCCGACGACTCCAACAGTGTACGGCAGATGATCAATTTTACCCTTAAACAGGCTGGATATGACATAATCGAAGCTGTTGACGGAAAGGATGCTCTTCTGAAAATTAAAAGCTGTGCCGTCAACATGCTCATCACTGACCTGAACATGCCTAATCTGGACGGAATCGAACTGATACGCCGGGTAAGGGCAATTCCTGAATATAAATTCGTTCCAATCATCATGCTCACAACCGAATCCCAGGCCGACAAAAAAATGGCCGGCAAGGAAGCAGGAGCCACAGGATGGATAGTAAAGCCATTTAATCCTGAGCAGCTTATTGCGGTGGTGAAAAAGGTCATAGGATAATAAAAACGGGAGAGAAAAATGGACATTCACAAGGCGGCATATCAGGAAGAGGCGAATGAACTTCTGACAGAACTCGAGGCTTCGCTTCTCGAGCTTGAGGAAACACCTGATGACATGGAACTCATAGGCCGGGTTTTCCGGGCAATGCACACCATAAAGGGTTCAGGTGCAATGTTCGGCTTTGATGACATTGCCGAATTCACCCATGATGTGGAAACGTTTTTTGACCTTGTCAGGGCGGGAGAAATCCATGTCACAAAACAAATCATCAACCTTACTCTCCAGGCCTGTGACCAGATCCGTAAAATGGTCGAAGGCGAAACCATAGACAAAGGCAGATCAGAGCATATCCTTTCAGGCTTCAGGGAGATAATGCAAAAGCCATCTTCCCATGAAGAAAAGCCCGCCGAAATAATAAAGGAAGAAAAAACCAGGGAAGCCACATACAGAATCCGTTTTTATCCCAATCCCCAGATCCTTGCCACAGGCGGCAATCCCCTGTTTCTCATGGATGAGCTGAAAGAGCTGGGCAGATGCAGAATAACTGCAAGACCTGACAGAATCCCAATTCTTGAAAATCTTGACCCCATAACCTGCCAGATGGGCTGGGACATACTTCTGACAACAAAAAACGGCGTTAATGAAATCAGGGATGTATTCATTTTTGTTGAGGACGGCAGTGATATAAGCATAGAGGAAATAGACAGCGAAGACATAGAAGATGATGTTGAATATCGTCCCCTTGGCCAGATTCTGGTCGGCAGGGGCGAGATTTCTTCTGACGGCCTCAATCAGATCCTTGGCGAAAAAGTAAAAATAGGTGAACTGATTGTGGCGTCAAGACAGGCTGAACCAGAAGCTGTCGAGTCTGCACTCGTAGAACAGGAATACATAAGGGATATACGCAAAAAGAGGCAGGAAACAGTCGCGGCCTCGAGCATAAGGGTGGCTGCAGACAAACTCGACAAGCTTGTGGATCTTGTTGGCGAACTTGTTACTGTTCAGGCCAGACTCACCCAGAAAGCGTCTGTCCAGAATGATTCCGAGCTTGTCATGATAGCTGAGGAGGTGGAACGCCTGACCGCGGACCTCAGGGACAATGCCATGGGAATCAGAATGCTGCCCATTGGAACGACTTTCAGCAAATTCAAGCGGCTTGTCAGGGATCTGTCCGACGAGCTTGGAAAATCCATTGAAATGATCACCGAAGGCGGAGACACGGAACTTGACAAGACAGTTATAGAACGCCTGAGCGATCCCCTTGTACACATAATCCGCAACAGCATAGACCACGGTATAGAACAGGCTGATATCAGAAAAAGCACGGGGAAACCTGCCCATGGGACCGTCAAGCTGAGCGCCGAACACAGAGGAACAAATGTCCTTATCAAGATAAAAGATGACGGAGCAGGCCTGGATGCCGAAGCCATAAAGAAAAAAGGAATAGAAAAAGGACTCATTGACCGTGACGCAGACCTGCCTGAAAAAGAGATATTCTCCCTCATTTTCAATCCCGGATTCTCGACTGCCAAGGAAATCACAGATGTCTCCGGCCGGGGCGTTGGTATGGACGTTGTCAAAAAAAGCATAGAGGCGCTTAGGGGAACCATAGAAATAGAAAGCGTAAAAGGAGGGGGCACAACAATTACCCTCAAACTGCCACTGACACTTGCGATAATAGACGGTCTGCTTGTCGAGATAGGAACAACAAGCTTTGTTCTTCCCCTCTCTGTTGTGGAGGAATGCATAGAGCTTACATCAGACACGATAAACAAGGCCCATGGCCGCCATATGGCAACTTTAAGGGGAGAACTCGTGCCTTATATTTCCCTGCGTGAATTCTTCGGCATAAATTCCGCTCACCCGGATATTTCCCAGATAGCCATTGCTGAAGTGGACGGCTCAAGAATCGGCTTTGTGGTTGACAGGGTGATAGGCCAGCACCAGACAGTCATCAAATCGCTTGGCAGGGTATACAGGGACGTCGAAGGAGTGTCAGGAGCAACAATTCTTGGCGATGGAACCATTGCTCTCATGCTGGATGTCAACCAGCTTTCACAGATGGCATTTACCATGGAAATGAATATGGTGAACAGTCATCATTAGAAAAGATCACAAAAAGGCGGAGAAAATTTAGCATGGCCGAGAAAATACAAATCGAGACAAAACAGTATCTGACCTTTCATCTGGACGAGGAAAAATTCAGCCTGGACATAACCCAGGTCAAAGAGGTGCTGGACTTTACCACAATAACAAAGGTTCCGAGGACTCCTGATTTCATGCGAGGCGTGATAAATCTGAGGGGAGGAGTTGTTCCTGTTATTGACCTTAGGCTCAAGATGGGCATGCCGGAAACGGTAAAGACCGTTCATACCAGAATCATCATAGTGGAGGTAATGATAGACGGAGATCCCACAATTCTCGGAGTCATTGCAGATTCCGTGGAAGAAGTATGCGATATAGATTCAGATATGATTCTGCCTCCACCTAGAATCGGAACAAGACTAAAGACCGATTTCATCAAAGGTATGGGAAAGTTAGGCGAGGACTTCGTCATAATACTCGACATTGACAAAGTTTTTTCGTCCGAAGAAATAGCAATAGCAAACAACCTTGAAAAACAAAGAGAAGAGACAGGCATGACAGATTAAAATGAGAAGGTATATACACGAATCAAAAAGACATGTCTCCATACATATAGGGGAATACCACGCATCGGGCCGTCCTGAAATAATATCAACAGTGGTGGGATCGTGCGTCGCAGTATGCCTTTTTGAACCTGTCAAAAAAATCGGGGGAATGAACCACATACTCTTGCCAGGAACAGCCAACTGGAATGACTTCGATTTTTCGGCCAGATACGGAATCAATGCCATGGAACTACTCATAAATAGGATGATGAAGCTCGGAGCAGAAAGAAAAATAATAATTGCCAAGGCTTTCGGAGGGGCATGCACACTGTCCGCCATGAATTCCAAGGATCACATCGGAATCAGAAATTCAGAGTTTGTTATCGAATTTCTTGAACAGGAAGGGCTCAGGCTCGCGAGTTGCAGTCTTGGCGGTGATGCAGGGAGAAAAGTTCTGTTTCATACTGACACAGGAGTCGTTTTCATAAAAAAGATAATACCGGCAGCCATAAAAAATATCATGACAGAAGAGCAGAGAAAGCAGGAGCAGATATTGAAGGAGGCAGGAAAGACAGAGGAAATTATTATTTTCTGATATTTGTTTTTTTTGAATCTTTCCTGTGCGGCTTGGTGATAGCGTGTCTCTGTGCTGGCCCAAAATTCAGATAAATCAAAGCCAGGAGAATAAATGTCAGCCAATAATATCCAGAATCTTAAAATGACGGACAAGGAATTCCTTGAACTCAGTTCCATAGTGAACTCTGAGACGGGAATAAAGATGCCTCCGGCAAAAAAAAGCATGCTGCTGTCAAGACTGCTTAAGCGAATCAGAATCCTTGGTCTGTCATCATTCGCAGGGTATATCGAATATCTAAAAACAGAAAAAGGCCGGTCAGAAGAGCTGTTCATTTTCATAGATTCCGTAACCACAAACAAAACCGATTTTTTAAGGGAGCCCAATCATTTCGATATTCTGACAAAAAGAATCATCCCCGAGCTCATAAACAGAAACGGAGCAGGATTCAAAAAAAAATTCAGGATCTGGAGCGCTCCGTGTTCAACAGGCGAAGAACCTTACACCCTTGCCATGTGCCTTAACGAGTTTGCCGCTGTTCATAAGGGATTCTCGTTTTCAATACTTGGGACGGACATAAGCACGGATGTCCTTAAAAAGGCGGAACTTGCCATATACGACCACGAAAGGGTCGAAGTTATAGATGCCAATCTGCGTAAAAAATATCTTCTCAGGGGAAAAGGGAAATACGAGAATACAGTCAGAATAATTCCCGCACTCAGAAGCCAGGTATATTTCAAGAGGGTTAATTTCATGGACGAAAAGTATGACAGCGACGGGCCTCTGGATGTTATCTTCTGCAGAAACGTACTCATTTATTTCGAGAGGGCTGTCCAGGAAAAGGTAATAAACAGGCTCTGCCGCTGTCTTATTCCGGGCGGATATCTTTTTACAGGGCATTCCGAGAATCTTAACGGTTTATCTGTCCCGCTCGTACATATGGGATCCACAGTTTACAGAAAAGAGGAATATTAGGTAATCCTATGCCGAAAAAAATCCGCGTTCTTATAGTTGATGATTCAGCCATTGTAAGGGAAACCCTGAAATCAATCCTTGAATCTGATCCTGCAATAGAGGTCATGGGAACAGCGCCGGATCCTTTTGCGGCAGCTGACAAAATCAGACTGGAAGTCCCTGATGTAATAACCCTTGATGTGGAAATGCCGCGCATGGACGGCATTACTTTTCTGCATAAAATAATGTCCCAGCACCCAATCCCCGTGGTCATGTGCTCAAGCCTCACTGAAAAAGGATGCGAAACCACACTCAAGGCCCTTGAATACGGAGCTGTTGAAATAATCCAGAAGCCCAAACTCGGCACAAAACAGTTTCTGCTGGAATCATCCATAGCCATATGCGATGCGGTAAAAGCAGCTTCTGTCGTGCGTCCCAAAGCGATCGGACAAGTCAGGAAAATCGAAAAAAAGCTTTCCGCTGATGTGATAATTCCAAAGCCGTCTACATGGGCAATGGCCCAGACAACGGAGAGAATAGTTGCGGTGGGGGCCTCAACAGGCGGTACTGAGGCGCTCAAGGTTTTCCTCGAAGCGTTTCCTGTTGACTGCCCTGGAATCGTCATAGTTCAGCATATGCCTGAGAATTTCACGGCAGCCTTTGCAAGGAGACTCAATTCAACGTGCAGGATAGAAGTCAAGGAAGCTGAAAACGGAGACACCGTTCTCAGGGGAAGAGCACTCATAGCTCCCGGCAACAAGCACACACTCCTGAAAAGAAGCGGGGCAAGGTATTATGTCGAAATAAAGGAAGGGCCGCTTGTGAGCCGCCACAGACCGTCTGTGGATGTTCTTTTCAGATCAACCGCAAGATATGCGGGAGCCAACGCGGTTGGAGTCATAATGACCGGCATGGGCGATGACGGCGCCCAGGGAATGCTTGAGATGAAACAGGCAGGAGCTTACAATATCGCCCAGGACGAGGCTTCATGCATAGTATTTGGAATGCCGAACGAAGCCATAAAAAAGGGCGGCGTGGACAGGATTCTGCCACTTAACGCCATCCCGAACGCAGTCATAAATCTTTGTTCATGATGAGCGGTAAATAATTCAAAAAGGCAGCCTGATGCCGTGCTCATAGAGAATTCTGATCCCAATACCAATAAGCGCAAGCCCTCCGAAAACTTCGGAGAAAGCCCCTAACTTTGGAATCTGGCCTATTTTTCTGCCAAGGTGAAGGCCTCCTGCCGTAAAAACAAGGGCCACAATGCCTATAACAGCTGCCGGCATCATTATATCAACGCCTGCCATTGAAATGCTGAAACCCACGGCAAGCGCGTCTATACTTGTTGCGACAGAGAGTATTATAAGGGTTCCGCCCTTTGTGGGGTCCTTACGTTCCGCTTCTTCGTCATCCCCTCCTGAAAAGGAATTTCTTATCATATTGAGTCCGACAAAAAGAAGCAGAACAAAAGCCACCCAGTGATCAAATTCCGAAACGTATCGAACTATGCTCTTTCCGGCCAGCCATCCGATAACAGGCATCAATGCCTGAAAAAGCCCGAAATGCCAGGCGAGTCTGAATGTCTGCCTGAGACTGACAGACTTCATTGACGCGCCCGATGCGATAGCTACGGAGAATGCGTCCATGGCAAGGGCAACGGCTATTGCCATCAATTCTGCTAAACCCATTTTCCCTCCAGAATAAGAATCCGTGATGGCATATGCCTGATTGGCACTGCCGAAATCCTTGCTATTAACTTTAAAATATGGCCCGGTCAATACAATTAACGTTCATAAAACAGCGTTTTAAAAGCTTAAAATTGCTTACACATATTTCCTGGTTCATGGTATAGAAAAAAAATGCGTACAGATGTGGAGGCAAATATGATCATAGATGAAAGAAGACAGAGAAACAGGGTGGTTTTCGAGACCAGGGTAAATGTCAAATCCCTGGATGAGACATTCATATCCGAGGGCACCTCGAAAAATATCGGCATGGGAGGAATCTACATAGAAATCCCTGATTTTTTAGGGCCTCAAACGCCATGCGATGTGGAAATTGTACTGAATGCCAGGCACAGCCATATAATTCTCCATACCAAGGGGGCTGTATCAAGAATAGATGACAAAGGAATGGCCGTGAAATTTGATAATGACCTTGAATGGTGGGCTCTTTTTGCCATTTACGGCCAATACGGCAATCCTTCCGGCAAACTTTTCGCCGCCTAAATCTAAGCGGAACCGATCACCCTTTTCTGCCGAATTTTTTCTCCATCTCGTCCCCGGACAAAACCATATAGACAGGTCTTCCATGGGGACAATGAAATGGATTCCCACACAATGAAAGATCATTAAGAAGATTTTTCATGTCAGAAGCAGCAAGTTCGTGGCCGCTTCTTATGGCAGCGTGGCAGGCCATCACCGCAAAACACTCTCCGAAAATTTCTTCATGATCCGGCTTTTTCCCGCTGAACTCTATAAGTCTGTCAATAATATCCTGGAGAAGATCCTTGATCCTGTTTTCAGGCAGAAGAGACGGCACAGCCCTGACAGCAAATGAATTCTCCCCGAAATGCTCAATTTCAATACCGGATGTTGAAAGTTCCTGAAGAATTTCCATGAGCACAAGGGTCTCCTTGGGCGAAAATTCAACAATCTCCGGCATAAGAAGCCTTTGGACAGATGGACGCAGCTTCCCTGAAGCCATCTGCTGGAATCTCTCATAAACAACGCGTTCATGTGCTGCGTGCTGATCAAAGATCACAAGGCCAGAAGCAGAATCACATAAAATATAAGATTTTTTAAACTGGCCAATTATTTTCAGGGAAGAGAATATGGAATGTGCTTCAGAAGCTTTTTCTCCATATCTATAGTCATCCTTATTGGCTTCCTGAGTCTCCAGATCCATATTCTCAGATAAATCTGCGGATATGGCCTTGTCATCTGTCACCAAGGATTCAAGAACTTCGGCATATCCCTGCTCTTCTGGCTCTGCACGATATTCATCGATGCTGCCCTGTCCGTTCAAGTCTTGACTCAAATTAAGATCTCGATTCAAATCCTGATCTTGTTTAAGGTTCTGGACTTCTTGCTCAACTACAGGCTTTGACAAAGAATCATTATCACAGGGCAGATTTTCCTTAAAAGAAGTCTTGTCAAAAGAGGCCTTAAGTTCCTGAACATCTGGTATTTTTATATCTTTTGACGCGCTTTCCGCTGATTTGAAAAGAGATTGCCGTTCTTTATCTGGCAAGTCATTTTTATCAGCAGGCAGCTTATCACTATACAGCTTATCATGGGACAGCTTGCCAGAAGATACCCTGTCAGCATTCTTAGCTGTAATGTCCGGGATTACTGGCTTAGCATAGGATTCAGTATTTCTGAAAATAGGAGGCTCATACGGTTTTGGAGCTCTGTTGGAAATTGCCAGACTGCCCTGCGGTCTCTGGGGAACATTTCGCGCTGCTTCTCTTTTCATGAGCGCATCATGGCATGCTGCCCTTACTGCCCCATATATATCCCTCTGGTTTGAAAACCGTACTTCCTGCTTTGTCGGATGCACATTCACGTCAACAGTACCATTCGGAAGATCCATGAAAAGAACTGCCATCGGAAACCGTCCCTTCATCAGGCTTCCTTTATAGGCATCGCACATGGCGTGGATAATGCCCCTGTCCTTTACATATCGGCCATTTACGAAAATATATATTTTCTGCCCTGATCCCCTTGTCACATCAGGTTCCGAAATCCAGCCCGAAAGAGTAACGTGTTCAGTCTCGCGCTCGACATAGAGCATCTTGCCCCTTAGATCCCTGCCAAGAACATCCACAGCCCTTTCAAAAGGAGAAACAACCGCAGGAAGATTCTTAACAACTTTTCCGTCTCCTGAAAGCCTGAAATTTACAGATGGCCAGGGAAGAGCAAGACATGTCAGAATCTCCGTAATATGGGCCATTTCAGTAGGTGAAGTTTTGAGGAATTTGCGTCTTGCCGGAGTGTTGAAAAAAATATCTTTGACAGAGATGATTGTGCCGGGAGCGCATCCTGAGTCTTCGACATTCAGAATTTTCCCACCATTAATATGAATAGAAACGCCTGATTGCGAAGTCTTTGTCTTTGTCTCCAGGCTGAATCTTGAAATAGATGCTATGCTTGGAAGAGCCTCGCCCCTGAAACCAAGGGTGTTTATGGAAAAAAGATCCGCGTCTGATATGATCTTGCTTGTGGCGTGTCTTTCAATGGCGAGAAGGGCATCTTCATATTCCATGCCTTCTCCGTTGTCAGAAATCTTTATCTGCCTTTTTCCGCCATCTTCAATATCAACAAAAATCCTTGTGCTTCCGGCGTCAAGGCTGTTCTCCACAAGTTCCTTGACTATGGACGCAGGTCTTTCAACCACTTCTCCGGCGGCAATTTTATTTATTATTATATCAGGAAGGACTCTGACTCTTGACATTCAAACCTGCTTGATGAGTGATCTATTCGGGATTTTTGAAAGACTTTTCAAGGATAAGCGAATCTGAGGGGGAGAGATTAAAACGCAGGCAAGCTTCATCCACAAGAATGCTGACGGATTTTTTACTTCCTGCTTTAAGCTCGGAGTTTATCCATTTTACAGCCTTTCTTAAAAATTCACCTTCAGGAAATATTTTATCTGATATTCTGGCTGACAAAATGAACCTCCAAGGGGAAATTTGAATCCGGTGCAGGGACATTTCCACGCACCGGCGGCATTCGGATCAATGTCGGATTACGAGCAAAGAACGCTCTAATCCGACCTACGAATTGGCTTTTTTATGGCTATTTAACAATGACAAGGTCGCAAAAAGTCCCAAAAAGGGCCGGAGTTAATCCGGCATCCTTGTATTTTCAGTTAGTCCTGGATTCAGGCCTGCGCCGGAATGACAGGAATCGGACTTTTTGCGAGCCCATCAACAATACAAGACTATTATTTTATAGCTGGTTTTCGTTTCTCAAGCGCCGCAGCTTTTTCAAAAACATAAGCCGCCTTGAGAAGTTTTTCCTCGCAGAAATATCCTGCCTGGAGCTGAAGACCGATGGGCAGACCTTCTTTGGAATATCCGCATGGCACGCTGATTCCCGGAATACCCGCAAGATTTGTGGAAAGCGTAAAAATATCCGAAAGATACATGGTCAGAGGATCACCGGTCTTTTCTCCAATCTTGAATGCAGGAGTTGGAGCAACAGGCGAAAGGATCATGTCGCATTTTTCAAAAGCCTTATTGAAATCCTGCTTGATAAGAGTCCTCACCTGGGCAGCTTTGCCGTAGTAAGCGTCATAATAGCCTTCGGAAAGGGCATATGTTCCTATTATGATTCTTCTCTTAACCTCTTCTCCAAGCCCTTTAAGACGAGTGGCCTTATACATGCCGATGATTCCGCCTTCAGTGTCCTCCGCTCTTCTGCCGTATCTTACGCCATCGTATCTGGCCAGATTGGAGCTTGCCTCACAGGGAGCTATTACATAATAGACAGCAACGGCGTATTTTGTATTTGGAAGACTTACAGGAACAAATTCAGCGCCCAGAGACTCCATTATTTTCATGGATTTTTTTACTGACTCGGCAACGTCAGGATCAAGGCCTTCGGCGTTATTGTATTCCTCAGGAAGCCCTATTCTGATGCCCTTGAGATTGTCACCCGCATTATTTATTGCTGATACGAAATCAGGGAATTCCCTTCTTGCCGAGGTTGAATCCTTCCCATCAAAACCGCAGATCGCGTTCATGAGGATTGCAGAATCCCTTACATCCTTAGTTATCGGGCCGATCTGGTCAAGGGATGACGCATATGCTACAAGACCGTAACGGGAAACGCTTCCGTAAGTCGGCTTGATTCCCACAACTCCGCAATGCGAGGCTGGCTGACGAATGGATCCGCCCGTATCAGAGCCAAGAGACCCCAGACACATGTCAGCAGCGACAGCCGCAGCAGAACCGCCGCTGGAGCCTCCGGGAATTCTTGAAAGATCCCAGGGATTTCTTGTCAGCTTCATCGCAGAATTCTCTGTGGATGACCCCATGGCAAACTCATCCATATTGAGCTTTCCAGAAACGACAGCACCGTCTGAGTAGAGTTTTGCCATGACTGTGGCGTCATAGGGTGGAACAAAATCATCGAGAAATTTCGAGCCGCAGGTTGTCTTCATTCCCTTTGTGCAGATAAGATCCTTGATACCCAAAGGAATCCCTGTGAGGGTTTTAATATTCCCTTCTGAAATTACTTTGTCAGCGGCAATGGCCTGGGCCATGGAAAAGTCTTCGTCAACTGTGATATAGGCGCCGACTTTTTCCTCAATTTCTCTTATTCTTCCAAGAACTGACTGGGTCAGCTCGCTTGAGGAAATTTCCTTTTTCTTAAGAAGCTCATGTGCTTCATGTATTTTCAGTTCATGCAGTTTCATGGCTGACTTCCTTATCCTATAACCTTTGGAACAATGAAATATCCGTCCTCCGAAGAAGGAGCGTTGGCTGTGGCATTTTCCTGACCGACATGACCTACAGGAACATCTTCCCTGAAAGCCGTATCATGATCTATACCCTGGAACGAAGGCTCAACGCCTTCTGTGTCAGCCTTAGCGAGCGTGTCAATATATTCAAGAATCTTATCAATCTGCTCGGCTATTCTTTCCATATCTGCCTCATCCACTTCAAGACGGGCAAGATGGGCAACCTGCACTACCTGTTCTTTTGTAATCTTCATGCTTTATTCCTGAGGAACGTTAATGACCATGGCCGGAAATCCGGCGCCCTTGATGGTTTCAGCCATTTTCACAGCCTTTTGCTTGTCGCCGTATGTACCCACCCGGATTCTGTACCATTCTTTGCCATCACTACCCTTGCCTTTAACAACGGAAGTGCTGTATCCGGCACCGGATAGTTTTTTGGCGTATGCGTCGGCATCATTCTGGGTTGTGTATGCCCCGGCCTGTATCGAGTACTTGACCGGCTTTGACTGCTCTTTATTCACGGTCTGCTTGTCGGCAGTTTTATTTTCTGTTTTAACAGCCCCTGCTTTGGTAGCAGTTGCTTCCTTTGGTTTTTCCTGCTTCACCGGCTCGACAATTTTCTGAGGCTGCTCTTTAGCTATTGTCTGATTCTTCAACTGATCCAAAGTCGTTACAGCAACTGAGTCTGTAGGCTTTTCAGCTTTTTTTGCTGCAATGTCCTGCATAATAGTTTTTACATCTGTCTGCTTTTTAGAATCCTTTGTTTTGTCAGAAGCAGAGGCAGCCTTTGTATCCTGTTTTTGCTGGGTATTTCTTGCCGTATCAACCGCAGGCTTCGAGTCTTTTTTCACTGAGCCAGGCGTTTTTTCTTTTTCAGGCTTCTTAGTATCTGTTTTTGAGGCATCAGTCTTAATTTCAGTATGTTTTTTATCGCCTGTCTTTATTTCAACTGTTTTTTTATCGTCAGTCTTTTTATCTTCCGGCTTTTTTACATCAGTCTTCTTGTCAGTTTTTTCCTGCGCTGCTTTCACTTCTTTGGCAGAAGCAACCGTTTTTTCACCCGGTTTTACAGGCGAAATGCTTTTGGACTTTGAAGCATTGCCATTATCAGATGAATCAGCCGGAGTCTTTGAAACACCTTCCTCTTTATCAGAATCCTTATTTGCCGCTTTTGAAGTTGAAGGAAGCCTTTCAGGCTCAAGCGCAGCCAGCTTGGCTTTTGACTGAAGAGACGCCAGTTCTTCAATTTTTTTACTTCCGCCCTTATTATCCTTCAAAGCCTCAAAAAACTCCAGCTCCTGGGATTCGGTTGTTTCAGGCAAAACAACATCCGTACTTTCAGGATTTACGGCGGAGCTAACCATGGCCATGAGATCGAAATCAAGCTGGTGAGAATCAAAATACACGGGAGCGCTTTCCCTGCCCACGAGTATTCCAAGATAAAACATCCACGCAGCCACAGAAGTAAGAAAAATCCACCAGCCAAAGATCACTCTTCGCTCAAGTGTAACCGTCTTTTTCTTCTTACCCGGAAATTCAGGTTCAGTTCCTTCTTTTCTATCAAACTCAATGGTCATATCTTATCACATATGTTCCGGAGCAGATATTCCAAGAAGGCTCAGCCCGTTTCGTATTACAGTCTGAACTGCTGAAATGAGAAGAAGCCTTGCCGATGCAACCGAGGCATCTTCGGTCAGAACCTTGTGCTTGTTATAAAAAGCATGGAAAAGACCGGCCAGATCCATAAGATAAAAAGTGATTCTGTGAGGCTCCAGATTCTTGCCGGCAAGACCCACAATCTGGGAATACCTTGCCATAGCCTTTATCATTCTCATTTCTTCTTCGGTTTCAATAAGACCCGACGCATCAGATGAAACGCATGCTGCCCTGCCTTCATCTAATGCCTTCTTAAGTATGCTCGCTATTCTGGCATGGACATACTGCACATAATAAACAGGATTTTCATTTGTTTTTTTCTTGGCCAGCTCAAGGTCAAAGTCAAGGTGGCTGTCATAATGACGCATGAGGAACATGAAACGCGCGGCATCCTTTCCTGTCTCGTCCACTACTTCCTTCAAGGTAACGAATTCCCCGGTTCTTGTGGACATGGCAACTGGCTCGCCAGCCCTTAAAAGAGCGACAAGCTGGACAAGGATGACATTGAATTTGTCTTTTGAATTCCCTGAAGCCTGGATGCATGCGTTCATCCTCGGAATATAACCGTGGTGATCCGCGCCCCAGACATCTATTACCCTGTCAAAACCGCGCTCATATTTTTCCATATGATAGGCAATGTCAGAGGCAAAATATGTGGTATCCCCATTACTTCTTACAACAACCCTGTCTTTTTCATCGCCGTAATCAGTTGTTCTGAACCACCATGCGCCGTCGTTTTCATAGATAACGCCCCGCGCTTTAAGATCTTCTATGGCTTTTTCAACTTTGCCAGAATCATAGAGACTCTGCTCACTGTACCATTTATTGTGATTTACGCCAAAAGCATTGAGATCATCTTTTATGCCTTCCATTATCTGGTCAGCGGCATATCTTGCACAGATAAGCCGTCCATCTGCTTCAGGCAGGGACAGAATCTCGGCCCCGCGAATCCCGTCAAGTTCCTTTGCAAGGTCAATGATATAATCGCCCTGGTAATAATCTTCAGGGAACTCTATTTTCTCGCCATGAAGCTCTTTGAACCTTAAATATACTGAACCGCCAAGGGTACTTATCTGACGGCCTGAATCATTTATATAGTATTCCTTGACCACGTCGTATCCGCAGAATGAAAGAAGGTCAGCAACAGCATCACCAACGGCTGCTCCTCTTCCATGACCTACATGAAGCGGCCCTGTGGGATTTGCGCTTACGAATTCAACCTGGACTTTCTGTCCTTTTCCGAAAAACACCCGACCATAATCCTTACCGTCTTTCAGAACTTCATCGAGTACAGGCAGCCAGGCATCTTTTTTAAGATAGAAATTGATGAAACCCGGACCTGCTATCTCAACCTTTTCAATAATACTTTTTTCAGTATCGATTAAAGGGAGAAGTATTTCAGCAACCTTTCTCGGCGGCATTTTCTGGGATTTTGCCATTGTCATTGCAAGATTTGTGGAAAAATCACCATGAGCCTCAATCTTCGGCTCTTCAAGCATAATCTCTGGCATGCCCGCTATATCAATTGTAAGGCTTCCGTCTGCGTTCGCCTTTTTAAGGGCCTCAGAAACAGTACTGCGTAGAACTTCAAGAATCATATAAAATGCCACCTCTTTATCAGGATATTTCAATAACTTCGAATGCGCTATCTTGAATAAAGAATTTTAGCGGTCAAGTCAAGAAAGGTCTGGGAGTATATGAAATAGGTGATTGCCGGCCTCAAAGCTTTATGCAATATATATTGTGATGATTTAAACTGAATTCAAAGGAGGCAAACCATGCTGGTCAAAAAATGGATGACAAAGGACGTGATTACGGTCAATGCAGATGACTCGATGCAGCACGCTATTCATATATTAAAAGAGCACAAACTGCGCCTTCTTCCAGTAATGGACAAGGGAGAGCTCGTTGGCATCATCAGCGACGGAGACCTTAAAAAGGCGTCACCGTCAGATGCTACCAGCCTTGATATTCATGAGCTCATTTATCTGACATCAAAAATAAAAATCAAAGATCTCATGAAAAAGAACCCTTACAGAATTTCTCCTGATACTTCTGCCGAGGAAGCTGCGGCTATAATGCTGGAAAAGCGAATTTCAGGACTGCCTGTTACTGATGACAAGGGAAAACTTGAGGGAATAATAACCAAAAGCGATATTTTCAGACTCCTAATATCCCTGACATGCCTGGCTGGAAGGGGAATCCAGATAGCGATCCAGCTCAAGGACAATCCTGGATCCATAAAGGAAATGAGGGATATAATCCATCAGTTCAAGGGAAGAACAGCTAGCGTTTTAAGTTCGTCTGAAAAGAGTCCCGATGGATTCATAAACGTATACTTAAGGATTTATGACATAGAAAGGAACACGATCCCCTCCATTCTTGAAGAGATGAAAAAACATGGGGAATTACTTTACGTAATAGATCACAAGGACAACACCAGACAGATATTTGAGGTTTAGCCGGTTTTGACAATGTCACGAAAAGTCTGATTTTCGTCATTCCGGCGCAGGCCGGAATCCAGGAGCCCCTGAAAATACAAAGATACAGGCTCAAGTCCAGCATGACGCTTAAACGATTTTCCGGCTTTTTGCGAGACCATCAGTTTTGATGGAAGCTCAAAAAAATCCTGTTTCCCTTGAAAATTAAAAACCGGCTGTTAGCTTAACAGCCGGTTTGTTAACCCGATACAAAGCTTGCATCCTCTTAGCCGGATTGGTTCTTGAATGCAAAAATCATTTAAAGTTACACGTCGATATCCATGTCACCGATATCATCATCTGCAACTTTGAGGGATCCGCTCTCAGGATCTTCAAGACTTGAAAAATCATCTTCGATGAATGCTGCTTCTTCATCCACATCATCAGCAAGCATGTCATCAATGATATCTATTTCAGCTGCTTCAGACTCGACATCAGGAGCGACAATAATTGGACGTTCGCCTTTGACCAGAAAATCAAGATCATTGAATAACAGTTCTTTTTCCGGTTCTGCTCCGTCTTTGAGCATCTCGATTATGGCTTCTGCTATCTGATTAGCATACGAGCTTGGTGGGAAAATATTATTATCCCTGAAAACCTCTACAACAGCCGCAGTACCTATTTTTACTGCTTCATCAAAATCCTCGATATCCATTTTTTTCTCGGATAAAGATGAAAAAGTACCAGGATCGAGTTCTCCCCTCTCCTCAATTACAATGGCTCCATCCTGCTTACTCAGAAGATATTTACTCTTCATTCCTATTCTCTCCTCAAATTAAGGCACTTGTAGTTATACTGCCTTTAGTCTCAATATTTATAAATCATAATGCACCAAAGTCAACCAAGATTCGAAAAAACCAGATCTTATTCATTAAAACAAAATTCATCTGATCCTCTATTTATTTTTGGTATTTTTTATCGGCATTGATCCTTTCAGTGCCTGAACTGTGATGGACTCGCAAAATGTCTGATTCCCGTCATTCCGGCGCAGACTGAAATCCAGAACTGTCTGAAATTACAAAGATGCTTAATCAAGACAGACATTACAACACAGCCCATTTTGACTTTTTGCTATACCACCAATTAAAGTTGCTCATTTTTATTAATGGTCGCCGTGGGCGATATTTACCTGATTTTGCACCGTCATAATTTTACACGAGTTTTTTTCATCATTTTTTTTCATTTTTAAATCAGTTATTTATTTAATAATTACTAAATAATCAACACAAAGACCTGGCAACCCAATAAAAAGTTATTGACCTGTCCATACCTAAGTGATAAAGATAGCGTGTTTTTTCGGAGGAGTGGCCGAGTGGCTTAAGGCGGCGGTCTTGAAAACCGTTGAGTGTAACAGCTCCGTGGGTTCAAATCCTACCTCCTCCGCCATAAAACACCTTGTCAGGAGAGATGGCCGAGCAGGTCGAAGGCGCTCGCCTGCTAAGCGAGTATACGCCGTAAAAGCGTATCGAGGGTTCGAATCCCTCTCTCTCCGCCAGGTCAAAGCAGGTTTAAAACAACGGGTTCCGAAATAATCGGAATCCGTTTTTTTGTTTCATAGACTTTTCCCAAATACTTCCATCCAATGAACTCAAAAAAACAGAATCTTTACATTGACAGACTGATCAGAACAAGGCGAAAGTCGGTTTCCATAACGATTACCCCGAAATCAGAAATTATAGTCAGAGCACCACTTGGACTAAGTGATGAAATCATTTTTGACATTGTTCTTAAGAAACACGCATGGATAAAGGACAAAATTGGACAGATAAGCAACATCAAAGAAAAGGCTTTCGCTCCAGGCGAGAGTTTCCCCTTCCTCGGATCAAGTTATATTCTTCAATCCACCTTAAACAGAAACAATATTGGTGTTAACGGTGACCGTTTAGAAATCCCGGAATCCTTTCTCCATGATGCTGAAAAAAAGCTCTTTGAATGGTATAAAAATCAAGCATTGAAAATTCTGTCCGAGAGATGCGCCATGGTGTCCGAAAAGACGGGCATAAGACCCTCAAGCCTCAAAATAACAGGCGCAAAAAAAAGATGGGGCTCGTGCGGTCACAGGGGGAATATCAATCTGTCATGGAGACTTGCAATGTGCCCGGTTGAGGTAATTGATTATGTGATTGTACATGAACTCGCCCACATTAAGGTCAGAAACCACTCCAAACTTTTCTGGGACAAGGTTGAAGAACTTTTGCCTGACTACAGGGAGCAGGAATTATGGCTTAAAAAAAATTCAAGAAGCATGAATTTTTAATTCAAATCTGCCAAGGTCGCAAAAAGCCATCTTTCAGCCAGTCCGGCGAAGGTTGGAACCCATAAATATCTGAAAATACAAAGATGCCGTATCAAATCCGTTATGACCATGACGCCCTTTTCTGGCTTTTTGCGAGACCGTCAAATCTGTTTTTTTAACACTTAGCTTGGTCATAAAATAAAAAAAGGAGAACACATCAGCATTCTCCCTTTATTCATCAATTATTAGCGAGGCGCTACAGAATCGTCTCAAGCGCCTTCAGGGCCATCTCAATAAGAAACTGAGGCATTATACCAATTGCTATTATACCAACGATCAGAACACAACCCAGGCAATAAGACGATGCAGGAAGGACTGTCTTTTCGATATTCTCTTCTGTGGTCGTATAGGCGGCCCTAATGAGCTTCAGATAGTAAAAACCTGCTATGCCGGCATTTATTACAGCGAGAATTACTATTGCATAATATTTTTTTTCTATGGCTGCCGTAAAAAGCATGAATTTACCGGTGAAACCCATTGTCGGTGGAATTCCGGCAAGTGCAAGGGCACTAACTGCTAGTGTCATGGCAAGAATAGGAGATCTCTTGTAAAGCCCTTTAAGGCTGTCAAAGGTGACATTTCCGCCTTCCGCAGCCACATGGTAAATTACATAGAAAAGCGCCACATTCATCAGGACATAACCGGCTCCGTAGTATATGGCCGCTGAAAAGCCTGATGTGCTGAGGGTCAGCAGACCAATCATGATGTAACCGGCATGGGCTATACTGGAATAAGCCGCAAGCCTCTTCAGATCTGTCTGAACAAGAGCGGAAAGGTTCCCGATGGTCATGGAGAAAAACGAAAGGATCATGAGAACCTTGACAAAATCAGGCCTGTCAACTCCGGCAAAAGCGGCAAGTCTTATAAGAAGCGCGATTGCGCCTATTTTTGGAAGTGTGGCCACAAAACCTGCTGTCTCGTTGGCAGCACCTTCGTAAACATCAGGCGTCCAGAAGTGCATCGGAAACATTGCAAGCTTAAAGAAAAACCCGGTCATGAGCATCAACAGGCCAATCATTGCCATTGGACTTGTCGCTATCATTCCAGGAATTATTTTGGATAGCTGATAAAAATAGGTGGTTCCGCAGGCTCCGTAAACGTAGCTAGATCCATAAAGAGAGATACCGCTTGCGACCGCGCCGAAAAGTACATACTTGATGCCAGATTCCATCTGCTTGTCAAACCCGGCGGTTTTTCTAAAGGGTATGATCACATAAAGTGAGAATGATGATATCTCAAGGCTCAATACCATGGTGATCAGTTCAACCGAACTTGTCAAAAATACAAGCCCCATAGAGCTTATGGTCAGAAACATCAGATATTCTGGGTGGTATTTCTCGGATATGCCCCGCAAGCCATATCCCATGAAAATAATCAGAAACAGACCTATGCTGATGATTACCTTGAAAATCTGGGAATAAGCATCAATCCTGTACGCATCGTAAAAGAGGCTTCCTTTTTCACATAACCCTCCAAGAGATGCAAGGACAAGGATCGCAGAAAGCACGATTGCTGCATTCTGGACAAAGGCCCGGGAAGGCTTGCCAAGGGATATAAAGAAAAAAATCAGTGAAACCGCAATAAACGCCAACTCTGGAATGAATATCAAACCCTGCATACTAATTTTCCATATAATTTAATCTATTAAAGCCAGAATTATTCTTAAGAACATAATTATTTCATTGCTGCAGTCACGCCCACAACCTTGTCAGCGCCTGCCTGGGTAACCAGATTATCAACGCTTGCATTCATGATTTTAAGGATAGGCGATGGATTCAGACCTATCCAGAATACAAAAATAGTCAGAAACACAAGCATTGCAGCCTCCCTGAAACCAAGGTCAGAAAGATGATGTTCTTCCTTTTCATGACCGTGGTGTCCTTCATCGTGGCCGTGGTGGGCGTGCCCGTCTGAATCGGCCCAAACCATTTTCTGAAGAAGTCTGAGCATATAGGCCGCAGCAAGTACAGCGCCAACAACGGCGAGACCTCCGACCACCGGGTATTTACCGAAAGCCGCCAGAAGAACCAGGAACTCACCCACAAAGGAATTAGTTCCAGGAAACGCAAGGGAAGAAAGGGAGAAGATACCAAGAAAGGTAACATAAATCGGCATGAACATTCCAAGGGCCGAGTTTGCAGAAATTTCCCTGCTATGGGTTCTTTCATAAATAATTCCGACGCAGATAAACAGCGCTCCAGTTGTAATTCCATGATTGATCATCTGGAGCATTGCGCCTTTTATCCCTTGGGAATTCAGCAAAAACACGCCAAGGGTCACAAATCCCATATGACCTACGCTGGAATAGGCAATCAGCTTTTTTATATCAGACTGACCAAGAGCAAGGTAGCCACCTGCAAGTATTGAAACTACTGATATTCCGATCATATATGGAGCGCATACTGCTACAGCTTCCGGAGTTATGGGAAGACAGAGTCTTAAAAATCCGTATCCGCCCATTTTAAGGAGAATACTTGCAAGTATTACGCTGCCGGCAGTCGGCGCCTCGACATGGGCCGCCGGAAGCCAGGTATGAAGCGGAAACATTGGTATCTTGATGGCAAACGCGAGTGCACAGGCAAGAAATATCCAGAACTGGAACATGAAAGCGTAATTCTGTCCCATGAGATCGGGTATAAAAAAGGTTCCGGTCTTAATATAAAGGGCGATGATAGCAACAAGAAGAAATACGCTTCCTATGAGGGTATAAAGAAAGAATTTGATGGATGCGTAATCCTTTCTTGGCCCACCCCACACTGCTATTATAAGGTACATCGGAAGGAGCATCGCTTCCCAGAATATGTAAAACATGACTGTGTTAAGACTTATAAAAACACCTATCATTGCGGTCTCCATGAGAAGAACCACAAATATAAATTCCTGGAGCCTGTCTTTTATATAATTCCAGGAACACAGGATACAAAGTGGCATTATAAATGTGGTCAGAAGCACAAGCAGCGTGCTCATGCCATCGACCCCGACTACATAGTCAAGGTTAAGAGCCGGAAACCACGGGTAAACCTCGGCAAACTGAAATTTAACCGACGTCGCATCGAAATTCGTATAAAGTGGAAGCGACAGCACAAGTGCAAATACAGTTACAAGAAAACCCCACAGCTTCAGCATTGTTTCATTTTTTATGAATAAAGCGACAAGCGCGCCCGCCAGAGGAATAAATGTCACTGCGGACAGTACAGGGTATCCGATCGAGTTGTAAATTAGATGTTGATCCATTTCCAAGCCTTATTAAAACCAGATTATAGAATCTGAACACAATATTTGCTGCTGTGAATTATCTGCAGCAAACTCTTTATTCAATTAAATGAAAACCGTTATCATTATAACCGTGAACAGGATTAAGACCGCAGCGCCAATATACTGCTGAAGCTTGCCTGTCTGAATATGCCTGAGACCGTCACCGGCTTTGACTACTCCGCGTGCACTGCCGTCAATGGCTCCGTCTATGGCTCTCCAGTCAAACCATGACATGAATCTGGCTATCATCATGGTCATTCTGAGGCCGACAGTTCTATAGACCTCATTTGCTACATCGTCTGTTTTTGCGACCGGCTTTCTGGCAATCCACATAAAAAACTGGGCGCCTCTTCTGTAAAACCAGTCAACATCGAGATTTATATAGTCTTTAGGATGAAGCTTCTTGAGCATCAGATAAAACCCGAGTCCTGTAAAACCGAGAATCTGCATCGATTCCGAGAGATGATATGCTGAATAAGGCTTGTACTCGGTGGCGTATGGCAATAGATTATAAAGATACTCAGGATAAACGCCTATGAAGAAGCACAGAAAAGCTGCTATCCCCATTGCAATATGCATATTTATGGGAGCTTCTTTTGCCTCGACTCCTGAATCCTTGCCAAACCAGATAAAATAAGGAAGCTTGACGCCGACAGAGAGAAAAGTTCCGACAGAAGCAAGAAGAAGCATCAGCATGATAACTATTCTGTGGCCTTCTCCAGCCGCGACCACAATCATTGACTTGCTGACAAATCCGCTTGTAAGAGGAAACCCCGAAATCGAAATCCCTCCGATCACTGTAAAGATCATCGTTAAAGGCATTTTTTTCCACAGACCGCCGAGTTCGCTCAGCTTGGATTTGCCTGTCATCTCAAGAACCGCGCCAGCGCCCATGAAAAGAAGAGCCTTATATATAATATGGGCGTATGCGTGGGCACAGGCTCCGTTTATAGCCATTGCAGACCCTATTCCGACTGCGCAGACCATGTATCCGACCTGGCTGACAATATGGTAGGCAAGAATCCTTCGGGCATCATTCTCAATTATTGCGTATCCGACACCATATAGTGTCATCACTGCTCCGAGTATCGCAAGGATCTCAAAACCGGGAAATGCTCTTGCAAGAACATATACTGCGGTCTTTGTGGTAAAGGCGCACATGAAAACAGCGCCTGTGACAGTCGCCTCCGGATATGCGTCGGGCAACCAAGCGTGAATCGGAGGAACAGCCGCATTTAGCGCAAAGCCAATCAGGATCAGATAATCAGCCATTGTTGCATCAGCTGGAATTATCTGGGTAAAGGTCAGATCATGTATATTCTTGTACCTGAGGAAAATACCGCCAAGCAGAATAAGCCCGCCAGCCATATGTACAAGCAGATATCTGAATCCGGCATCAACTGACTTCTTCTTTTTTCTGTACCAGACAAGAAAAGTTGAGGCAAAAGCCATGAGTTCCCAGAAAATGAACAGCGTGAGGTAGTCTCCGGCGAGGGTAACACCAAGCGAACCTGCAACATAGAGCATTGCTGCTATCTGCTGGCCAGTATCTTTGGTTTTTAGCCCGTATATGGCTCCTATAATTGCCATGAGGGTAAATACATGGAGAAATACATAGGTCAGCCTGTCCACTTTTCCGAATACTATCTCAAACCCAAGATAGTTCATCTGCCCGAAAATTTCTGGAAGATATCTGATCTGCCAGAATGCGAGTACGGGAATCAGGACAAGCAGAATCTTGTCAAGACGCATTTTTCTGAAAAAAGGCAGTGTAACTGCTCCCAGTATAAACAGAATCGACGGATGTACAAAAAAATCACTCATTATCGTAAAACCCCTCGTCCTTCGTCAGGATAAAGTGAGCAAGGCCCTTCCATATCAGGGTCATGATGACACATCCGCAGAATCCGGCCACAGCCCAGAATCCGGGAATTTTATCACCCCAGAAATGAGCCTCATGACGTTCTGCAATGAAGTCAAATCCAACTATACAGACAAGAAGGCCGAAAAAAAGAATTCTTAGCAGCCCTGATCTGTCACGAAGATAGCCTATCAATTTAACGAGCATATTAAACCACCAGCAAGTTTATTATTTTCAGGAACAAATCCGGAAACACCCCAAAAACAGCGGACGCGACTGCCGTAATGCATAGCGGAATAATCATCAGGCGCGCTATTGTTGTATTCTCTAAACTGCCTGTTTCGCCGCCTGGATTCAAATTCTTGCCAAAAAAAGACGTATAAAAAACAGGTACGAAATATCCGGCATTCAAAAGGCTGCTTATGAGAAGTACGCATAAAAGTATTACGCTGTGTATTTTCATGGCTCCGAGTGCAAGATACCATTTACTCACGAACCCGCTAACAGGCGGAGCACCGATCATGCTGAGGGAGGCTATACCAAAAGCGATCATTGTAAGGGGCATTCTGTACCCAATGCCATTAAGTTCTGAAATTTCCTTTTTACCGGAAACAACAAAAATCGCTCCTGCACAAAAGAACAGAGTGATTTTGGAAAATGCATGATTTGCGATGTGTATAAGACCGCCTGTTATTCCCTCGGGCACCAGCATGGCCACACCAAGTATTATATATGAAAGCTGACTTATAGTTGAATAAGCGAGCCTTGCCTTTAGATTTGTCTTTGTAAGCGCTATTATGGAAGCAGTCAGAATGGTGAAGGAAGCAATATAACAGGTGATTATTCCCAGACCGAGATCAGACAGAATTTTTGTTCCGAACAGGGAAAGCATTACCCTGCATATCGAAAAAACACCGACCTTTACAACGACAACCGCATGAAGAAGTGCGCTGACAGGAGTCGGAGCGACCATGGCAGACGGCAGCCAGTTATGAAACGGCATGATACCTGCTTTGGCAAAACCAAAAAGACACATGAAGTAGCTTACTGTTACAAGCACCCTGGACGCGTCACTCGGAAATATCCCGTTGACTATATCACCGGCGGCAAAATCGAGGGTTCCGCACTGGACGTAAATTATGGCCATAGCTGGAAGAAGAAGAGCCTTTGAGGTAAACATCAGATAAACAAGGTATTTTCTGCTTCCCTCATAGCCTTCCGCATCCTGATGGTGCATGACAAGAGGATATGTGAATATCGAAATTATTTCGTAAAACAGGTACAGAGTAAAAAGGTTTCCGCTGAAGGCTGCTCCCACGGCAGCACCGACTGATACGGCATAGCAAACATAGAATCTTGTCTGGGCGTGTTCGTTAAGCCCCCTCATATATCCTATGCAGTAGAACCCTGCGAGTATCCATAAGAATGACGAAGTCCCCGCAAAAAGAATACCCAGGGCATCCACATTAAAGCGAACCGTGATACCTGGGTAAAGGGAGAAAAGTTCATATGAATAATTCACGCCTTTCAATATGTGAGGTACGAGGAACGCCACTGACAAAAACGTCAGAACAGCACCGATAATAGACCAGGATTCCCTGATGTTGGGTCTTTTACCTGATGCCATGACAAGAGCCGCTGTTACCATCGGTATGAATGGTGCCATCAGGATCTTACTTGTTACAATCGTTTCCATGCTCATATTACCTTAAGGAGTTCCCAGGATTATTCCGGTTCGTCAATGTTTAAGCCCGTTAATTTCTTCAGGATCAATGCTTCTGAATTTTCTGAACACAGCAAGCATCATACTGACAACTATTGCAGCCTCGGCCGCAGCAATTCCCATGATAAAAAGGGTGTATACCTGTCCGGTGGCTGCGTCCGGGCCAAGAAACTTTGCAAAGGCCATGAAATTAAGACAGGCTCCGTTCAGAATCAGCTCTGTGGATATCAGCATGCCAATTATTGTTCTATGCTGTATCATTCCATAAAGGCCCGTAATCAGCAGAAACACAGATATAATAAGGTATGTTTCGAGATTCAGGCTCGGGTAGAAAGCATTAAGCTGCATCATCTCCTCCATCTTCCCTTATGGTTGCAAGTATTATTGATCCTATGATCGCAGCCAGAAGTACAACCGATATAAGTTCGAACGCCAGGCAGTATTCATGAAGGAATCTGGAACCCAAATGATTGAGAGAGTAGTCGCCTACCCTTTCGCCTGTGCTTATCCAAATTCCTTTGTTTCTGACTATTGAGGTTCCTATAAGAATCACACCTGAAAGGGCAGTAAGTCCCGCAAGTAAAGAATGCTTTCCTTTGAGATTTTTTTCAGCGACCTGATTCGGAGTGTAGCCAACCATTATTCCGAAAACCATCAGAATACAGATCGCGCCCACATATACCAGTATCTGCATCATTGTAAGAAACATGCTGCCCAGATAATAGTAAAGACCGCCCACGCCAAGAAGGCAGACCGCAAGCCCGAAAACAGCATGCATGAGTATTTTTGCCCTGACAGCTACAATCGCACCTGATGCGGTTATACCCATGAAAGCAAAAAAAAGAAATTCCGACACAAGGCTGTAAAGTTCCATTATTTCTTGTCCTCCAGCCTCTTTACAAGATCCATTATAAAATCTTCCCTCGTGAATCCTGCAAGATTATATTCGTTAGAGTACCTGATCGCATCCGCAGGACAGGATTCACAACAGATTCCGCAGAGGCTGCATTTTGTGAAATTGAGCATGAAGGAAGTCAGAGACTTCTTCTTCTCCCCTTCCTTTTTTTCAGAGATTACGTTAATGCACCCTGAAGGGCATGATTTTTCACACATACCGCAGGCAATGCACTTAATCCTCTGCTCAGCATCCAGGGTGAGTTCAATGTGGCCACGAAAATTCGGTGTTATTTCAATTTTCTCACGGGGGTACTGTACTGTGACCACAGGTGAGATCATTGCCTTGAAAGTAACCGCAAGCCCGGAAGCCAGACTCTTGCCGCCTTCTATTAAATCTGAAAAATATCCGCCCATAGCCTACACAAAAATTAGCGGCAGAAATTTTACTGCGGCCGCTGTGACTAAAAGGTTAACTAACGCAAAAGGTATAAGATATTTCCATGCCAGATTCATCAGCTGGTCAAACCTTACACGAGGAAAAGTCCATCTTATCCATATCATGAAGAACATGATGGAATACGCTTTAAGAAAAAACCAGAGTGTCCCGAAGTATTCTTCCCATGGGCCATGCCATCCTCCAAGAAAAAGTGTGGTTGCAACGCAGCTGACAGTCAGCATGTTTGCGTATTCGCCAAGGAAGAAAAGGCCAAATGCTATTCCGCTGTATTCGGTATGAAAACCTGCGGTCAGTTCGCTCTCTGCTTCTGGAAGGTCGAATGGAGCCCTGTTTGTTTCGGCCACACCAGCTACAAGATAGATGAGGAAAGCCACTGGCTGAAGAAGTATGAACCAGGACCCTCCGCTCTGGGCGTCAACTATGCCACTCATGCTAAAGGTGTTTGTAACGAGAACTACTGAAAGAAGAGAAAGAAGAATGGGAATCTCGTACGCGATATTCTGGGCAACCGTTCTCATGGCTCCAAACATGGAGTATTTGTTGTTTGAACTCCAGCCCGCCATAAATATTGCCATAACATTAAGCGAACCCATTGCCATCACAAATATCAGACCAACATTCAGATCCCTTACCTGCAGATGCTTGCCAAACGGAACAACAAGAAATGGCAGAACAACAGGAGTAAAAGCAAGAAGGGGTGCGATACGGTATAATGGTCCGTCAACGTTTTTTGGTATAACGAGTCTTTTTGAGATAAGCTTTATTCCGTCAACAAGACTCTGCAGCACTCCCTGCCATCCGATTTCCATCAGACCGCATCTGTACTGCATGTAACCTGCAAGCTTTCTTTCAAAATAAACCATTACGAGACCATTGAGAAACACCAGTGCAATTACTAATATGCCTGAAATCAGGATTCTCAAAAGTTCGGGTGGAAATATGGCCAGAATAGATTCCATTTATTTACCTATCTATCTCGGGTATAACCAGATCAAGGCTTCCAATTGCAGCCACAAGGTCGGCCAGAAGCATACCGCTGCAAAGCTCACGGAGAATACTCAGATTGCAATAAGAAGGAGTTCTCACTTTAAGTCTGTATGGTATATCTGATCCATCACTTACCAAATGATACGACAGTTCGCCTCTTCCAGTTTCGACTGACGAGCTGTATGAGCCTGCCGGTATTTTAACTTTCTTCGGCACCTTAGCCATATATGGTCCGTCAGGAAGATTGTCCAGGGCCTGTTCAATGATTCTCAGACTCTGTTCCATTTCAAGAAACCTGACCATATATCGGTCAAAGGAATCACCAATCGTTCCTGTTGGTATATCAAAATCGAATTCGTTATAAATCGAATAAGGCATCTTCTTTCTTATGTCATATTCGATTCCTGACCCGCGCAGGCTAGGCCCGGTGACCCCATAGCGCAAAGCCATGTCCCTCGATATTACGCCGTTTTCTTCAACGCGCTTTCTGAAAATCACATTGCCTGTGACGAGCTGTTCGTACATCTGAAATCTTCCCCTGAGTCTTTTTACAAAGGCCCTGGTTCTTTCAACGAACTTTTCGTCAATATCCCTGTACACGCCCCCCACCCTGAAATAGCTGTAGGTGAGTCTCGATCCTGTGACGTCTTCGAGGGCGTCTAATATCTGCTCACGATCATCAAAGCAGTAAAGAATCGGAGTAAAAGCACCAAGATCCAGAAGATAGGCACCAAGCCAGAGCAGGTGGCTCGATACTCTGTTCAGCTCCGACGAGATAACCCTTATAAACTCTGCCCTTCTTGTCGGCACTATGCCTGTGGCCTTCTCTATAACAGCCACATAGCCGTGGTTGTAGGGCAAAGCGCAGACATAGTCCATTCTTGAAGTATTGGGCAAAAAAGAAGGCCAGGGCCTGCATTCGCCCATCTTTTCGTGCATCCTGTGGCAGTATCCGATCACAGGGTCAAGATCCAGGACATATTCACCGTCCATCTCAAGAACAACCCTCAGAACACCGTGTGTACTCGGATGCTGGGGCCCCATGTTCAGGAAGAACTGTCTCTGGCCTTTAATTTTTTCTGTGTCAATTGTCGGAAAAATCATTTTGCACCTTATGAAGCTGGCGTTTCAGCGACTTTTTTTTCAGGTTCTGGCGCCCATGTGACAGACTCCACGGATTTGAGCTGGCCTTCATTTTTAAGAAGCGGGTGAAAATCAACATCTGTATCCATGAGAAGCAGCGGTCTCATATCGGGATTACCATCAAATACTATTCCGAAAAAATCCCGGGTTTCTCTCTCATGCCATGAGGCTCCGTGGTAGATATCCGATATGGTCGGCACTGTGTTGTCCTTGCTTGCGTCCGCCATAGCCAGAACCCTTACCCCACTTTCAAAGCTTGCCATTTCATAGACGACCTTCATGAAAGGAGAAACGTGAAAACCTGCAACATATACAAGATAAAACCCGCTTTCGAGCATCAGGGTAGCAAATGGTCTCACATTATCAGAAACAAGAGATACCTTTATATCATAGCCGAATTTTGAGGATTCGGTCCTTTCACAGGCAATGCCCGCAGCCTCGAATTTTTTAATTATTTCAGCACTTGAGTCCATACAGGTTATGCTCCCATCGGATGTTTGTTCTGTGGGAATGGATGACGAACCCCTGTTATCTTTTCCTGGAGCTTGAATATGCCTTCAAGCAGTCCTTCCGGCCTCGGAGGGCAGCCTGGAACATATATGTCAACTGGAATAAGCTTATCTACGCCTTCAATGACGTTGTAGTTTTCTTTGATAGCAAAGGGGCCGCCTGAAATTGCACAATTCCCCATTGCGATAACCCATTTTGGCTCGGGCATCTGCTCATATAGAGTAATTACAGCCTCAGCCATTTTACGGGTTACAGTTCCGGCAACAATAAGAACATCGCTCTGACGGGGAGAAGGCCTGAAAGCTTCGGCTCCGTATCTTGAAATATCCCATCTTGCCATACCGGTCGCCATCATCTCAATGGCACAGCAGGCCAAACCAAAAGTCATGGGCCAGAGGGAATTAGCCTGACAATGCCTGATAATTTTATCAGCATAAGGAAGCCTTATGAGCAGTCCTGGATCATCAAATGAAGACTCATCGGTTTCATATTTTCTGTAGCGTTCCCGCAAGGCAGCTGCGAAATCATCAACGCCTAAAAACTCTTTGTTTTCCTGTCCCATCTAAACACTCCCTTGACCCAGGCATAAACTATCGCAAGAGTAAGAACTCCGACGAATATGAAAATCTCTATTACTCCCCTCCAGGCAGAAACTTCTTTAAAGGCTGTTGCAACCGGGAAAAGATAAAGAATATCAACATCAAAAGCCAAAAAGATGAGCGCATACAGATAATAGGCCACGCCATACCTGAAATCCCAGGCGTCGCCAAATGTATCCATACCACATTCATATGTTTCGAATTTTTTTAAGGATCTTGCAGTTCGAGGCTTGATCAGCCAGGCAAATATAAAAGGGAAAAATGCGGCAAAAAAGCCGAACAAAAGAAAAACCATTATGTAGATGTAATCAAGTAGAAACGCATCCGACATTTTCATAATTGACGTCCAAAATATGGTCTGAAGATTGAGTATCAGCAATGATTAGAGGGCTTCCCCCAAAAGTCCCTCAAAAAGGAAAAATAATTTCTATAGCCCTGACCTGTTCTTGTCAAGCATATAATCCCCGAATAAATCTTAATTTCCAAATAAAAACTTAGTTCCTGCTGTTTTACCCCGGAGTTTTGTTAGTAATACTAATACTTGATTTAATCTTCATACATTAATAATGTCTCATCAATAAGAAAAACTTATCCGATTCAATTATGGAGGATGCTTAAATGTCAGACAATACCAGATTCAAAAGTGCCTATGATTTATTCATATGGAATTACAGACTGGATTTCGATCCTGTCGGCATAAAATTTATAGCCTCAGAAAATGATGCATCTTTGATCAAAACTACTCACAAGGCAAAATCCCGTCTTTCGTACTGTCAGTTCCTGGCTGCCGCCAGAAGTTCCCGCCACGAACTTCTCATGAGACCTGACGAACTGTCATGTAGAAATGCACAGATTGGCATGGGCTACAAAGATCCTGACAAAGATAAAGATTCAAAGGCGCATTTAAAATACACAATGAACGAGGAATTATCATGGGAACTGATCAACATAAAAAACAAACTTTCAGATGAAGCCAAGGGCGGTATTTATTTTGCGCCCCTTGATCTGTACGACAACAGAGACTTCGTGCCTGACGTTGTTTTTTTCATGGTAACTCCTTATCAGTCATATCATTTATTGAATGAATACATGAGCGCCACCGGAAAATCACATCTTATGTTCAAGGCTACTGCCAACTCGGCTGTTTGCGGCGGAAGCATATACTCTTTCCAGAATCAGACAGCAAATATGATGACAATGTGCGCAGGATCAAAGACTTCCGGAAAGACAGAAATGAACTACCTGAATTTCTTTATCCCAGGAAACGAGATTTTAACTACTGCGGAGAGTCTTAAAAACAGGATAGAGAAACTCGGAGGTCCGTCACTTCTTGGAAAAGGAGGAGAGTCATGGCCTGGGCTTGATGTCTGCGGTGGGTGCCCATTGATCAAATTCGAAAAGAATCCGTAACATCTCATTATCAAGATGCCTAAAAGGGGAATTTTCTAATAAGAGTTCCCCTAAACACTTTAGCCGGAAAAATTTTATTCAAAATCCGTGCTCTTGATGAATTGTATAAAATCCGCCATATCCTTGGGTAAATCAGACTGGAACTCGAGCATCTCATTGGTTGAAGGGTGACAGAAACCAAGCTTCCATGAATGAAGCATATGTCTATTCGGGAAATATTCTGACCCGATGTTTTTTTTCAGAAGGGAATTTTTCTTAACGCCATACACCAAATCCCCAAGAACCGGATATCCGAATGAATCAAGATGAACCCTTATCTGGTGGGTTCTTCCGCTCTTGATCTCGGCTTCAAGCAATGAGGCAATTCCATATCTCTCCCTTACAGACCATAATGTCAGGGCTGAACGCGGCGCTTTTGAGACGACTGACATTTTTTTCCTGTCAACAGGATGCCTGCCGATCGGCAAATCTATGACGCCTGAATCATTTATGGGATTTCCGGCAGTAATTGCTAAATATTTTTTATAAACAGCTCTTTCTTTAAACATGTCGATCAGTGCGACATGCGTATTCTGGTTCTTGGCAACGATCATGAGTCCGCTAGTGTCTTTATCAAGCCGATGAACAATGCCAGGCCTGATCTCACCGCCTATTCCCTGAAGGTCAGGACATTTAGACAGTATTGCATTTACAAGTGTTCCTGACTCATGTCCGGGCGCAGGATGAACAACAAGGCCTGCTGGTTTGTTTATGACAATAAGATCATTATCTTCATAGATGGCTTCAATTTCAATATCCTCGGCCTCACAGGAGTAGGCTTTGGGAAAAGGCAAAAGCCCGTTTACCATTTCGCCATAGCGAACTCGATAACCGGGCCTTTTATCAGAATCATCAATTTTTATTAGTCCAGACTTTATCATTGAGGTTATCTGGGATCTCGAAACTCCAGATATTCTGTCTGATACAACAGAATCAAACCTCTCACCGTTTTCCTCATCAGATACTTCAAAACTAAAAGACTCGCCTGGATTTATTGTCATTAAATAGACTTATTCGAACAGCTGTTCAATTTCACTGAGAATGGTTGCCTCGTCAGTATCATTTGCGAGGCTGAGTTCTTTAAGAAGGAGCCCCTGGGCAGTATCAAGAAGTTTGCGCTCGCCAAAAGAAAGATCCTTTGTTAGCTTGAGCATAAAAAGGTCCCTGAATACTGCAGCCACATCATAGAGAGAGCCGGTCTTGATTTTTTCCATATACTCTCTGTAACGACGGTTCCATGTCTGGCTGTCTGAATTGGAATCCTTTTTCTTTTTTATAACCTCATAAACTTTTGGAATATCATTTTTACCAATGACATCCCTGAGACCAACTGAATGAACATTGGTCGTTGGAATCATGATTACCATGCCATTCTCAATGATCTTAAGAATATAAAACTCGTGCTTTCCGCCGTTGACATCCCTGCTTTCAATGGCCTCGATGCGTCCCACACCGTGGGCTGGGTATACTGCAAGGTCACCAACCTGAAACGCTCTTTCCTGGATCATGTTTTCTGCCATTTCACAAAAATCCTTATATTTTGGGTTACCTGAAAAGCGACGTATTATCTTTAAAAAAAGAATTTATATCATAGGCAGAGAATCAATACAAACAAAAAAAGGGAGCCGGTATAAATACCGACTCCCTGGACTTACAATATTTGGTTAATCCTTATTACATAAGGAAAGGAACCATAAGAAGAGCAACAACGTTGAGAATCTTGATCATTGGGTTGATCGCAGGACCAGCGGTATCTTTGTAAGGGTCGCCTACAGTATCGCCAGTAACTGCTGCCTTGTGAGCATCAGATTTCTTTCCGCCGAAAACACCGCTTTCGATGTATTTCTTAGCGTTATCCCATGCAGCACCACCAGTAGTCATGGAGATTGCGCAGAAGATACCGGTAACGATTGAACCGATAAGAAGGCCACCAAGAGCAACTTTTCCAAGAAGGAAACCAACTACAACTGGAGCAACTACTGGAAGAAGCGCAGGAACGATCATTTCTCTGAGTGCGAAAACGGTAACGATGTCAACGCATGCAGCATAATCAGGTTTTGCGGTACCTTCCATGATGCCTGGGATTTCACGGAACTGACGACGAACTTCTTCAACAACGTGTCCAGCTGCTTTACCAACGGCTCTCATTGCAATTGAACCGAAAAGGTAAGGAAGAAGACCACCGATGAAGAGACCGATGATTACGTTTACGTCTGAAAGGTCAAATCTGATCGCAGCAGCATCTTTTCCGCCGTGAACAGCAAATTCCTGAACATAGCAAGCAAAAAGAACAAGTGAAGCAAGACCAGCAGAACCGATTGCATAACCCTTAGTAACAGCCTTAGTGGTGTTACCAACAGCATCAAGAGCGTCAGTTACAACGCGTACTGAATCATCAAGTTCTGACATTTCAGCAATACCACCAGCATTGTCAGTGATCGGACCGAAAGCGTCGATCGCGATAACCATACCAGTCATTGAAAGCATTGACACAGCTGCAATAGCGATACCGAAAAGACCGCCAAGAGCATGAGCAGTTGCAATAGCTGCACAGATGGTAAGAACTGGAGCAGCAGTTGACTGCATAGATACTGCAAGACCAGCTATGATGTTGGTACCATGACCTGTAGTTGAAGCAAGAGCGATGTCTTTAACTGGCTTGAATATACCGGTGTAGTACTCAGTGATGATAACGATAAGAACTGTAAGTACAAGACCTACAAGTGTGCAGTAGTAAAGAGCATCAGCGTTAACGCCTTCAACTCCTACAAGGAACGCCTTAGTTACAAAGTAGAAAGCAACAGCTGAAAGGATAGCTGCGCCGAACATACCTTTGTAAAGAGCGCCCATGATGTATTCACTACCCTTGCTCAGACGTACGAAGAAAGTAGCAATCATTGAAGTGATGATTGATACCGCGCCAAGTATGAGCGGATAAAGGATAAGAGTAGCATTGCCCTTGAACATAAGATGAGCAAGAACCATTGCAGCAACAACAGTTACGGCATAGGTTTCAAAGAGGTCAGCAGCCATACCAGCACAGTCACCAACGTTGTCACCAACGTTATCTGCGATGGTTGCAGGGTTACGTGGATCATCTTCTGGAATGTTTGCTTCTACCTTACCAACAAGGTCAGCACCAACGTCAGCAGCCTTGGTAAAGATACCGCCGCCAAGACGAGCAAAGATGGAAATAAGAGATCCACCGAAGCCAAGCGCAACGAGAGGCATAACCTGCTTGGTAACCATGAAGAAACCAGCAGTAGCAGTAAGAGCAAGACCAGCAACGATCATACCGGTAACTGTACCACCCTTGAAACCCATTGTAAGGCCAGCGTTGAGGCCGTTACGAGAAGCTTCTGCAGTACGTACGTTTGCGATAACTGATACGCGCATTCCGATGTAGCCAGCGATGAATGAAGCAACCGCGCCTACAACAAAACCTGCTGCGTATACTGGGCCAAGGCCAGGAGCAAAAAAGATTACCGCTGTAATAATAACACCAACGATACCCATGCTTTTGAGCTGACGATTCAGGTAAGCAATAGAACCTTCCTGAATAGCTGCCGCGATTTCCTGCATTCTTTCATTACCAGCTGGAGCAGCTTTTACAACGCCAGCAAGAACGAGAGCAAACAGGATGCCCGATACACCAACGAGTGTACAGAGCAGTGGAATGTTAGCCATTAATGTAGCCATGCCATCCTCCCTAAAAATTAAATGGTTATAAGGTTAAAACGTAAACTAACAATGAATCCTAGTTGAACCGGTTCATTGCATAATTCAGATCATCTTCCAGGGTTGCCATAACAGCATCTTTTGCAAGTAAAATAAGATCATCAAGCGTCTTTTTTTCCTCTTTTGAAAAGCCGCCCAATACATGTGCGGTAACATCCTTTTCTCCTGAGGGGCGCCCTATGCCAATTCTTATTCTCGGAAATTCGGAAATCCCGACCGAGGAAATAATTGATCTCATACCGTTATGGCCACCGTGGCCACCTTTTTCCTTAATTCGAATTTTCCCGAATTCAAGATCAAGGTCATCATAAATCACAAGCATATTTGCGGAATCAAGTCCGAAATAATCAAGAACACGCGACACAGAATTACCGCTTCTGTTCATGAAGGTCATCGGCTTAAGCAAAATTATCTGCCTTGAGAAAACCCGACCTTTTCCAAGCAGACCGTCAAACTTGCTTTTCTCAAGTGATATGGAGCAAGCTTTTGCGACCTCATCAACAACCATGAAGCCTATATTATGCCTTGTTTTTTCGTAGTCTTTGCCTGGATTGCCAAGACCGACAACAAAATTTATTCCGCCTTCTTTCATTTCATTTAAAACTTTTTTCAAAGATCATTTCTGGCCGACTATTTCTCAGCGCTTTCGGAACGTTTTGGCGGAACCAGAGTAACAACAGCGACACTTGGATCGTTTGCTATCTTGACGCTGTCTCCGAGGTCTATGTCCCCGGCAAGGATTGTGTCACCAAGCTTCATGTCCGCAACATCTATTTCAATTGTTTCGGGAACATCGGCTGAAGAGCATATTATGTCAAGCTCGCGGATGATTATTTTGAGAACGCCGCCAAGAATGATACCAGCAGGTTTGCCTACAGTAGTGACAAGAGCCTTGGTTCTGATTTTTTTGTCCATGGACGCTATTTCATAGAAATCTGCATGCAGTATTGCTCTGCTGCCAGGATTTGTCTGAAGCTCCTTTAAAAGAGCATTCTTGGGCTCGAAAGAACCGCTTACATCAGTAAGCCTTAAAAACACCTGGGATGTTTTGGTATCCTTGATGATTTTTTCAAGCTCACGGGCAGATACAGAAACAGGCATTGCCTTATCTCCGTCTGCTCCATAAATAATTGCAGGAATCTGGCCGGAAGCTCTCATCTTGAGAGCAGCTTCCTTGCCTGTTTTTTCGCGTACGGTCGCATTAAGATCTACTAGCTTCAAAATATACCTCCTTAAAAGCTTCGAAAAAGCTGATGAACTTATTTAAAAAGTGATGTAACAGAATCACCCCTGTGACAACGTATTATTGCCTCGCCAACAAGTTCCGATATTGTCAGAACCTTGATTTTTGACGAGGACCTGATCTTTTCAATTAGGGGAATAGAATCTGTTGTCACCAGTGTTTTTACCGGCGACGCCTCTATTCTGTCTATGGCAGGCCCGGAAAGAACGGCATGGGAGCAGCATGCATGGACCTCTTTTACACCTTTGCTTTCAAGAGCCCTTGCAGCTTCTGTCAGCGTACCTGCGGTATCAACCATATCATCAAGAAGAATAGCCACTTTATTTGCAACATCTCCAATGACTGCCATTGCCTGAGCAACATTTGGTGCCGAACGCCTCTTGTCGACAATTGCCCAGTCAACCTCATCCCCAAGCCTTTTTGCAAAAGCTCTCGCTCTCTCAACACCGCCCGCGTCAGGCGAAACAATTACAAGCTCGCCATTTGCAACTTCTGCGGCAAAATTTCTCTTTATATAATCGATCAATACCGGTGCTGCATATAAATTGTCCACAGGGATATTAAAAAACCCCTGTATCTGTCCGGCATGAAGATCCAATGTAATTACGCGATTGGCCCCTGCATTTGTGATTATATCCGCAACCAGCTTGGCACTAATCGGAACTCTCGGAGCCACTTTCTTATCCTGACGGGCATATCCGAAATATGGAATTACAGCCGTTATCCTTCTGGCTGAAGAACGTTTTACAGCGTCTATCATGAGTAAAAGCTCTATAAGATTGTCGTTTACCGGCGCACAGGTCGACTGAATAATGAAAACATCCTTTGATCTCACATTTTCATTTATCTCGATCTGAATCTCGCCGTCGCTGAACTGGGTAACTTTACTCCCGCTCAACGGTTTGTCCAGATATTCAGAAACCTTCTGGGCAAGCTGAGGGTTCGAATTACCAGTAAAAATCGAATAGCCTTTCATCGTCATTTAGACCCGCCACTTTTTTTAAAAAAACTGAGTTTGAATGGCTGGGGCGGAAGGATTCGAACCTACGAATGCTGGTATCAAAAACCAGTGTCTTACCGCTTGACGACGCCCCAAACAAAAAACCGCCGCGCAGCAATAAGCCTTACGCGGCAAATCCATAAGGGCCCAGGATCATTTCAACCTGACACGCCCACCATTTTGTATTTGCTTTTATTATACCGGCCGCTTTTTTTGCCTTGTCCGCATCACTGAAAAGCCCAAAAACCGACGGACCACTACCGGACATTAAAACTCCGTCAGCGTCCTGGCCGGTAATATACGCCTTGATTTCCTCAATGACCGGGCAAAGGCTCATGGCCGATATTTCAAGATCATTGCAAAGAATTTCTTTTATATCACAAAGACCTTGATTTAAGGCTGGATATTTATTTTCTTTTTTACACTTTGTCAATCCCAAATTAAGATTTTTATATACCTCGGCAGTTGACAAAGGAACACCAGGATTGACAATCAAAACTTCATAAGGAACCATCTTTTCGACAGGTGCGAGAATCTCTCCGATGCCCTCAGCATATGACGGCACAGAGTGAATGAAGAAAGGCACATCCGCGCCGAGGCCAAGGCCCATTGAGCATAACTCCCGGATACCAAAGGGTGCGCCAAAATATGAATTCAGGCCTTTCAGAACAGCGGCAGCATCACTGCTGCCCCCACCCAGTCCAGCAGCCACAGGGATATTTTTCTCAATTCTTATTTCAAGACCGGACTCTATCCCTGTTCTTTCAAAAAACAACCTGGCCGCCTTTGCAGCCAGATTGTTCTCATCGCTTGGAGCATCTTCATCTGAGCAGAATACTTTTATTCCATCAGAAATTAGATCAAGCTCAATTTTATCATAAAGGGAGACAGGAATAAAAAGGGTCTTCAGGTCATGATAACCGTCACTGCGCCTGCCCATAATTTCAAGAAACGCATTTATTTTAGCGGGCGCAAGCAGGTTAATCTTTTTTTCCAATCTTTTCATCCCTGTCATTGTGTTATTTAGAAGAAAGCTCTATTACAAGCAGGCCTAAGCCCTGTCTCCATACAAGCATTCTTAAATTAGCGCCTGCTTCAGTGACGGCATTTTTAAACTCAGACGGAGAATTAAGTTTCTTGTGGTTGATTTCCTTTATAACGTCCCCCATCCTGAGACCTGCGAGAGCTGCCTTGCCGTCAGGCGCAACGCCTTCGACAACAACACCACCTTCACCAGTATAGCCGAGTCTTTCAGCGATATCAGGGGTCATCTGGGATACTTTTATGCCAAGGGAGCCTTCTGCGGCAGGCAATTTTCCTCCGGCCTTCTCATCAGTCCTTTTTGCAATAAGTACCTCAACGTCCTTTTTCTTTCCATCCCTGACAACAGATATAAGCGCCTTGTCACCAACCTTAAGCGCAGCGATTATTTTTGCAAGATCCCTGCTGCCTTCAATCTTCTTTCCGTTGACATCTGTAATGACGTCATTCGCATGGATTCCGGCCTTGTCCGCAGGATCTCCTTTGACCACAGAATCGACAAGAACGCCCTTGGCCTCCTGGAGCTTCAGATAATCAGCGAGTCCCTTGTCTATATCTTTCATGGTTATGCCGAGCCAGCCCCTTACCACAGATCCGCTTGATTTAAGCTGCTCAATGATGGTGGAGGCCATGTTTATCGGGATGGCAAAACCAATTCCCTGGGCACTCGCAATTATTGCGGTATTAATACCTATTACTTTGCCATCCAGAGAAAGAAGTGGCCCACCGCTGTTTCCAGGGTTAATCGACGCGTCAGTCTGAATAAAATCATCATAAGCGCCCTGGCCGATCACCCTGCCCTTGGCGCTGACTATACCTGCTGTCACTGTCTGCTCGAGGCCGAATGGACTTCCTATTGCCACAACCCACTGCCCAACTTTCATTGAATCCGAATTTCCGAACTCAAGGGCAGGAAGATCATTGGACGGTTTTATCTTGATAAGAGCGATATCTGTGCTTGGATCTCGGCCAACTATCTCAGCGTCATACTCCTCGCCACTTTTAAGTTTAACCTGGATCTTTTCAGCATCTTCAACCACATGATTATTTGTTGCAATATAGCCTGACTTATCAATTATGAAGCCTGTACCAAGACTTCTTTCCCTATAGGACTTTGAGTTTCCGTTTGGCGCTTCGCCCATGAATTCATCAAAAGGATTTCCTTTTCCATAAGGATTGCCCTTGAAAAAATGCTCAAACACAGGCCCCACATTCTTCAATTTTTCAGCCCTGATGTTTACAACGGCCGGGCCTACGGCTTCGGCTATCTTGTCAAATCCCGACGGAATCATTTCGGTTTGGCCGTCAGCCTGTCCAACAGCTGAATGGGACGTTGAAACATTAAAGCAAAGACAAAACAGAACAGACAGAACAAAAATTGCATTTTTCTTTTTTTTCAGATAACTACCTGAAGTCATATTTTTCTCCCAAGGTTTAAGTTTAGCCGCCTGACAAACACATATCCCCCTTGCGACTTCTTAAAATTACAGGATCATGTCTATTTGCATTCCCTCACGTAAGCAAGTTTGAGATCGTGCAAAATATTCTTTATAAGATTTGTCTCCTCAGTTGACAGATTACCCCTTGTTTTTTCCTCAAGAAGCATGATCACGTCGATGCTGTATTTAGCAAGCTGAAGATTTTTATTCCTTGCTCCTGTTGCCGGATCAGGAATCTGACCGAGATTAACAAGAGCCGAGGAGTTAAGTGACAGTATAAAAGTCGAAAAATTCACTCCAGGCATCAACAGCTGCTCACATGTATGATTTGAAGAGTCGCCCATATATCCATCCTTAAAAAATCATTTGGAGTTAGGTTCTTTAAAAAGCCTATTTATAATAAAAATCAAATGTCAAAAATCAACTTGAAACCATATAAAAATAGAAAAAAAACAGCAAGGTCTTATTGGAAATAAAAACCCGGCAATCCATAATAAAAGGACGCCGGGTCTTGAAAACAATATTTACTATATAAGCTTAAGAGACGAAAGCAAAGGATTCGGATCAATTAGATGTTTATTGAGCCAGTCCCTGTGTCCCGGCAGTTTTGCAGCCATGCCAATCAGCTCGGAAGCATAGAAAACCGGAAGAGGCTCGACATTTTTACCTCTCAGCTCAAGATTGACCTGGCAGAGAGGACAGAAAACGATCATGCAGTTAGCGCCAACCCTTCTGGCCTGGTCCCTGATCCTGTCGACCATATCATCGACCGTATCCGGCTTTGTAACAGCAAGATGGCTTCCGCAGCACTGTTTTGCATACCCCCAGTTAACCGTCTCAACCCCAAGCGCCCCTACCAGTTCATTCAGATTTTCCTCATATGGACGCACATCAAAGCCGGTGAGCCATTCCGGTCTTGTCAGGAGACACCCGAAATAAAGCACGCCCTTAAGTCCCTTGAGAGGATTGACAACCGCCTCCCTGAACATTTCCAGACGGTTTTCCGTAACCATTTCCAGAAAGAATTTTAGCTCAACTGTACCTTGGTACTTTTTCCCAAGAACAGACTCAAGCATCTCATTTTTTTCAGGCTCATTTTCAAGTATTTTTGCGGCTGTTCTCAACCTAACAAAACAGCTTGGGCAGATTACGTGAAGAGAATCTATGCCCTGCCTTTCGGCAAGAACCAGATTCCTTCCTGCGAGCATGAGTGCATAGTCCTGATTAACACTGTGAGCAGGAGATGCGCCGCAGCAATTCCAGTCCTGAAGTTCCGACAGCCAGCTTCCGTGTATCTTGGCCATCTGAAAAAGTGAGTCCCCAAGCTCCCTTGCGCTGGACATGAGCGAGCAGCCAGGATAGTAGTATATCCTCGAACGTCCTGTTCTTCTGTCTTTTTTATTTTCTTCTTTTTGGGTCATAGCAGGCATCTCCAATCTTACGAATCTCATCAAGTCCGTGAACTGTTTTCGGAAGGAGCTCAAGCCTTCCCTTAAAAAGCATTTTCATGCCAGGCACCACATCCTGGAAAAAATTCCTTGATGAAAGTTTGTATCTTGCCATAAATTCAAGCTCATATACCCGGCCTCTTTTATCAACCTGCTTGAGAAACTCTCTGTGGAATGTCCAGATATCCGGTTCACCGACTACTACACCTTCAGCAAGAGCCATTTCCCTGAGAGTATCCATCATATGGGGTATATGAATTCTGTTAGGACATTGAGAAACACAACTATAGCAGCCAATACAGTCCCATATAGCCCTGCTCTCAAGAACCTGCTTTCGCATGCCAAGCTGCATCATCCTTACAATCTGGTTCGGCAGATAATCCATAATATCCGAGACTGGACAGCCGCCTGAACAGCACATGCAGTGAAAACACCCATCAAAGCTTTGCCCACTGCGTTTTGAAACCTCCCCGATAAAAGAGCGGTCAATTTTCATTTTTTCACCTGCAGAATCTTTAAAAAGCGGTCAGCAAAAAAATACCATTATTTAAAATATGAGAAGACCGCAAAAGTCGAAAAAGAACTTAAAAGTCATGCCGTACCTTATCCGGCATCCAGCATTTTTTAGATACCTCTGGATTCCGGCGCAGACCGGAATGACGGAAATCCGAGTTTTTGCGAGTTCATCAATGCCTATTTAAAAGCAAAAAAAGCCCCTTCACTTTTTAAAGTGATTGTAAGACCTTAATCAGTTTTCACTGGAAATCAAGTTAGTCATCCAAAAAATCGTAACATGATTATTACAAAAAAATCAGGAGTGTCAATAACTTGAGCACTTTTTTTTATTTAAGTAAAACTAAATATGAGATTATGCTCAAATCCATTAAGCAGTAGTGAAAAAAGAACAGGGCTTTTAAGCAGAGATCAATGAAGGGAGTCAATAAGAGAGCAGCCTGGACAGACTCTGCACACCTTTAGCAATCGTATACTAATTTTACTTTATCCGGCAATGATACAACAGAGATAATATAAGTTCCACTAACAAAGCAGGTCACAGAAAATATTCTTTCTTTGTATCTTACTGAAATATGATCATTTGCTATTACATCATGGATTTTGCATTCTGAAAGCCCGGAAAGCCCTTTCCCAAGCAGCTTCAGGACAGCCTCCTTGGATGTCCATATTTTAAAAAATGTTATCACAGGATCATCCTTGAACAGGGTTCGCTCTGATTTATCAGAAACTCTTTCCATTAGCCTTTCAGAAACTGGTCTTATGATTTCGACATCTAATCCTACTGGGCTGTGGGAAACAGCTCCTGCAACAATTTCAGGTTTATGCGAGACTCCCCACCATATTCCATTCTGAGATAAAGGCATCCCCTCGCTGTTCTTATGAAATGAAATACCAACACAGATTCCTGACAGCTCCGCACTCATCAAGGCAGCCTTTCGCGCCAAAATGCTAAGCTGCTCAGCCTTTTGTCTGGGCGTAAATCCTGAAAAATAAGATTTATCAATGATCTTTAAAACCACATTCAAAAGACAGTCACCATCTGAAAAGCCAGAGCTTTTACCGGTGATTTCAAAATAATCGGAATTCATATTTTTTATTGCACTTCTAATCATTAGCAACTATAGTTTCTTTTTTGCGGCAAAAAGCACGCTTTTAATAGATTTTAACTTTAAAATCAATGTGTTGCAAAAACATATTGCCGCACGTCAACACTGTTTTTGTCAGCCGTCGGCTGTAAGTTTAATCTTTATATAATTTTGGGAGGTGCATTGTGTCTGTAATGCAAAAATTCTTGGACATAGCTAAACAAAGGCAGAAAACAATAGTTCTGCCTGAAGGCGATGATGAACGCACAATAGATGCTGCGAACGAAATCGTAAAACAGGGACTTGCAGGCAAGGTTATCATTCTCGGGGACGAGGCGGAAGTAAAAAAAGCCTTTGCTGCAAAAGGTTATGAAGTCAAATGCGATATCATTAATCCTGAAACATCTGATCTTAGAAAAGCCTTTGCAAATGAATTCTATGAAATGAGAAAAAGCAAGGGAATGACACCTGAAAAAGCTGATGAACAAATGAAAAACGTTCTGTTCTTCGGTGCCATGCTCGTCAGAACAGGGAAAGCTGACGGTGCTGTTGCCGGCGCCAAAAATACAACTGGTGATGTTCTAAGGGCAGCAATCCAGATCATTGGAACCAAACCTGGAATGAAAACCGTATCAAGCTGCTTTATAATGGTTTCTGATAAAAAAGAATTCGGACACGAAGGCAATCTTATTTTTGCAGACTGTGCCGTCAATCCGATGCCAGACTCCAATCAGCTTGCTGACATAGCTGCTGCATCTGCTGAAAGCTGCAAGAATTTTCTTGAAGTTGAACCTAAAGTTGCGATGCTGTCTTTTTCCACAAAAGGCAGCGCTTCCCATGAAGTTGTTGACAAAGTTTCAAAGGCTGTTGAGATCCTCAAGGAAAAAGTTCCTGGCCTTGCTGTTGACGGTGAACTCCAGGCTGATGCTGCCCTTGTTGCAGCTGTTGGTGCCAAGAAAGCTCCTGGCAGCCAAATAGCCGGTAAAGCAAACACCCTCATATTCCCAGACCTTCAGTCAGGCAACATAGGTTACAAACTTGTGGAAAGATTCTCGGGAGCCGAAGCAATCGGGCCGATAATCCAGGGTCTGGCAAAGCCGGTCAACGATCTTTCCCGCGGCTGCAAATATATGGACATAGTTAATGTTGCGGCCATTACGGCTGTTCAGGCATCATAAAATATCAAGGAGATTTTCCAGATGAAAATATTGGCTCTCAACTGCGGCAGCTCTTCACTTAAATATCAGCTCTTTGACTGGGAAGCAAAACAGGTTGTTGCTCAGGGCATAGTTGAACGTATCGGAATCGGCGACTCTTTCATAAAACATGAAGCAGTTCAGCTTGGCAAGTCAGGTACAATAAAATATGCCATAGACAACCATGAAGTAGCAATGCAGTGGGTAATAAATGCGCTTACTACAGGTGGAGGAGCTGTACTCTCAAGCATGGCCGAAATTTCTGCCGTTGGCCACAGAGTTGTTCATGGTGGTGAGAAATTCAAAAAGAGCGTTCTGATCACAGATGATATCGTGAACCACATAGCTGAAATCTCACACCTTGCTCCACTTCATAACCCGGCAAACCTTGTTGGTATCCGTGCTGCAAGAGCGTCTTTCCCTGAAGTGCCTCATGTTGCAATTTTCGATACAGCTTTCCATCAGACAATGCCTGCATGCGCATATATGTATCCGGTTCCTTATGAGTGGTACAAGGATCAGTCAGTAAGACGCTATGGTTTCCACGGAACAAGCCATCTCTATGTTTCCAAGAGAGCTGCTGCCCTTCTTGGAAAAGACGCAAAAGAATGCAACATCATTACCCTTCATATCGGTAACGGTGTTTCATGCTGCGCCATCAAAAATGGTGTTTCAATCGACACTTCAATGGGCTTCACTCCTCTTGAGGGTGCGATCATGGGAACCCGCTGCGGTGACATTGATCCTGCAATTCCTATGTTCATGATGCGTCAGCTTGATGTTGGTCCGAAATATATGGATTCGCTCCTGAACAAAAAATCAGGTATCCTTGGTGTTACCGGCAAATACACAGACAGACGCGATGTTGAAATTGCTGCAGGTGAAGGCGATGCTCGCTGCAAGCTTGCAATTGAAATTGAAGCTTATCGTCTCAGAAAATATCTTGGTTCATATGCTGCTGCGCTTGGCAGAGTTGACGCAGTAGTATTCACTGCCGGTGTTGGCGAAAACTCGGGCCTTATCCGTCAGAAGACCGCTGAAGCACTTGAATGCCTCTCTCTTGAACTTGACACAGAAAAGAACATGAACACCAGAAGCAAGAACGGAGAAACAGAGATTTCCACTCCGAACTCCAAAGTCAAGGTATTCATGATTCCAACAAACGAAGAACTCGTTTTTGTTGAAGACGTTGTTGGTATACTCAAGGGAACTTACACAGACCACCTTGAATATCCATACACATTCAAGAACAAAGAACTCATGTAGTCTGACAAAAGAAAAAATTGCTTAAATTAGGCCGGATGTCTTTATGATGTCCGGCTTTTTTTGTGGGTCTGTCTTATTTTAAGTTATGAGCTCCTTCGGCGAGTCGCTTTTAAAAAAAAGCTCGGTAAAACTTTATGTCTATTCCATTTAACGAATGGTTGGTGAAAGCATCACGCGGGAACTCTCATTGCTTCACCCCCCAAATATACTGTAAATTGCATAAGCCTCATAGCTATCAATTTTAGTCTTTAACTTTAACAAATTCAATGTTTTTCCAGGCCGATTGATTCATGTCGCCAATAACTATAGAGTTTGTCTTGCAATTCGTTTGGAGATTATTTTTATTCATTCTGACTTTATCCTGCGGTATTGATTTTTTGAGTATTCAGCCATTACAGAACACATTATTTCTGCTTTGTCCTCTGCGGTAAAACCTTCAGATTCAGCCAAAGAACAGGCGTAACGAATATCTCCGATTCCGGTATACAATCTGGCTACTCCTGCAACTGTTGAAATACACAAAAAACGCAAAGGGCTTTTCTGGCTCTCCAATTTTGCCATATCAAAGGCTTTCATGCCCAGATCACTAGCCAAGGCCAATTCCCCCAGATTTTTTGCCGTTATGGCCATATCCAGCACATCGTTATGCATTGAATTCGGTAATGTGATGCCTACCAAGATTCTTTTTGCCTTGGACAAGTATTGTCGACCTTTTTCTTTTTCACCAATTCGTTCCGCTATCCTAGCAAAATGCATATATACTAAAAACTGGTCTTCTCCAGCGTTACCACATTTGTTATCTATCTCTACTTGTGAGGCAGCAACATCGAGTTTGGCCATCAAATCATATTTCTTTAGATTGAACCCGATTTCTTCAGCCTTATCTAAAAGAAAATTAGAAATATTCCAACCAATTTTCCTTGGAGTCTCATTCTGCAGCGCTGCCTCGGCAGCAAAAATAAAATCGCTGAATGAAGCGCGGTCATCTCCAAGAAGATGCGCGGCCCCAGCAATTGCCTGATATGCCATTGACCTAGGCCACTGAGGATTTATTGTTTGTACGTCTTCATATAATGATTTCAAAAAAGATAGAGCGAACTCTCTGTCTGGAAGCATACAGGCAGCTTCAGCCATTTTTTCAATCAATGTCTGTTTTGATACACCATCCATTTGTGCAAAAAATTCGGCTTTAAACTGGTTCATGTAGTTAAGCGAAGTCCACTTATCAAAAGCAAGAGCTGCGGTTTTGGCAAGATTGCCCAAGCAGCACGCCCGATCAAATCCATAAGAATTTGATTTGACGTAAGATAAAGATTTTGAAAAATAATCTTCTAAAGATCTGTCATCCCTAATTAGGAATATAGCTGCTTCCGGCAGAATTGGTTTGAAACATATGTCGTTAGTAAGATCTCCTGATTTACAGGCTTCGTGAATATAAGCTGCTACCTTTTCCCCTGATCCCATTTTTCCTGCTGCTTCAGCAAGAAAGCGAAATCCGTACCCCCTCGCAATGTCATTGTTCAATCGTCTCAACTCAGAGGCTATTTCCTCAAGTAAAACCAAACCAGACTCTCGATCATTCAGCCCCCCGGCTATCTCCATGATATCAAGAAAAGCAGTCTGCCTTGCTCCTTCATCTGAGATACTCTTTGCTGTTGAAATCCATTTTCTCAGGTATATGGATGCTGCGGCCCTGTCTCCCAAACGTCTTCCATACACATCTGCAAGACTCCGATAGACTTCAGATTTTATGGAGGGATTATTGATTTTTTCAGCCCAATCTGCTGCAATTTTCATGTGCTCAGCAATGTTTGAGTTTGAGATGTTTTTCCATTTATCGACCGGGATGGATTTGTCATCAATTGCCCATTCTCTGGTTGTCATTCCCCATCGCCAAGTGTTAATCCCACCCATCCAACGAGATATCATCCGGCGCCAGTCTTTATCGGTAAAACTTTTCTCAAGTTTGCTAAAATGATATCTGCACTCTGTTATCTGTCCCCATTGAGAAAACCATAAAACAGCAGTCGCAATGGCGGTGAAAGTCCCAATTGCAAAAATCGAAACAAGTATTCTTGCAAAAATGTTTTTGTCCTTTTTATAAGGCTGATAGTCTTTCACAGTTTTCCTCTGTGCGTATGCATGATAACCATTTTAAAATTTCATTTTTTAAGGGGGAGTTATGACTACATTTATTGGCCTGAATTTGAAAGCGGCTTAAAAATTCGATTTTACAATCATGAAATGATGAAGTTTAACAGATTAAATAGTTGAAATGTCATTTATTCTTAATATCCAGCACCTTTGAATAAACTACCTGCCTCGGCATTTTGAACTTTTCGGATATCTTCTTGGCAACTTCAGATGCTTTAATTCCAGATTCTATCAGGCCGAGTATTTCCTGGTCAATATCAAGTTCACTTGCTTGTTCGACTTGGACAGAATTTTCATCAGGGCCTCCGACAATCAGAACGATCTCGCCTTTGACAGAATCCTTTGCTAACAGTTTCTCAATTATTTCTGAAATACTACCCCTTATGATCTCTTCATACATCTTGGTCAATTCCCTTGAAAGAACCGCTGGCCTGTTCCCAAAAATTGCGAGCATATCTTTCAACAGATCGATGATTCTGTGGGGTGACTCGAAATATACGGTTGAGAATTGAAATCTTGCAGATTCTTCAAGAAACGCCCTTCTTTTACCTGATGATCTCGGTGCAAACCCCATAAATACGAATCTTTCCACAGGCAGACCTGATGCGCTGAGCGCGGCAAGGAGTGATGAGGCTCCTGGCACAGGAACTATTTTTATTCCGCTTGAAGCTGCGGCCTCAACTACTCTGTAACCTGGATCTGAAATAAGAGGGGTTCCCGCATCTGATACGATGGCGACAGACTGCCCGGATCTGATCTGTTCAATTATGTATTCCGAACGGACATCTTCGTTGTGGTCATGGCATGATATGAGCTTGGTATTTATTTCAAAATGGGAAAGAAGACGAGCCGTATTCCTCGTATCCTCTGCCGCGATGAGATCAACTTCCCCAAGTATTCTTACTGCCCTGAAAGTTATATCCTCGAGGTTACCTATGGGAGTCGCAACAACATATAATATGCCCTCGCCCTGCAATGCAGGTGAATCCGTTTTTTTAGTTTTTGATTTCGAATGCATTCTGAATAAGCCTGAATCTCAAATTATGGCCTGAGCCGTCCACTGCAACAACATCAAATCTGGCCTTCTGATCATAGATATTCTTTTCTTTCAAATAACTTAGGGCGGTCAAACCGATTTTTTTCTGTTTATTTGGTGTAACAGCGCTGGAAGAGGAACCTTTTTTATCATTTCGTCTTGCCTTGACTTCAATGAAGACCGTCACATTTCCGTCCATTGCAATAATATCTATTTCTCCGAATCTTGACCTGTAATTTCTTTCAAGGATTTTATATCCTCTATCAGCAAGAAAACTTTCAGCGTCATCTTCGGCCGCTTTCCCCAACTCCTTGCCAGAGAGAGAACCGGCTGATTTAAATAGTTTAAAGACGCCTAAAGGCATTCTTTTACGCCTTTGAATGTTTTTCTGTGTATGGGTGAGACACCGGATCTTATGATGGCTTCTTTATGCGCCGACGTAGGATAACCTTTATGGCCCTTAAAACCATACTGAGGATATAGCCTGTCATACTCATCCATGATCCTGTCACGTGTTACCTTTGCTATTATGGAAGCTGAAGCAATGGAAATGCTTAATGAATCACCCTTCTTGATAGGAAGCTGAGGTATAGGAGAGTCTATCTTGAAAATTCCGTCTATGAGCAGAAAATCCGGCACGACTGTAAGCTCCTGAACAGCCTTGAGCATTGAATAAAGGGATGCCCTGAGTATGTTCATCGAATCTATTTCTTCGGGACCTACAATGCCAACGCCGACATGCAGCGCTTTCTCCATTATATAATCAAAAAAATAGTCGCGCTTTTTGGGAGAGAGCTTTTTGGAATCAGTAATGCCGTACGCAGCAAAATCAGGGGGAAGAATAACAGCCGCAGAAACGACAGGGCCGGCCATGGGACCCCGGCCAGCCTCATCAAGACCTGCTATGAGGATATGGCCTTTTGAGCGCACATCCTCTTCAAATTTCCAAATATTACTATCTTGTACGTTTCTCACGGATTCTTGCAGCTTTACCTCTAAGGTTACGGAGGTAGTAGATTTTGGCTCTGCGAACGCGTCCACGGGTTACCACATCAACCTTCTCAATAATCGGAGAATGAAGCTGGAAAACACGTTCAACGCCAATTCCGTCAGAAATCTTACGAACTGTAAAGCTTGAGCCTATGCCGTTATTGCGTCTTGCAATCACAACGCCTTCATAAACCTGGATACGCTGTTTGTCACCTTCTTTGATTTTTACATGAACCTTGATTGTATCTCCTGGCGCGAAGTCAGGCATATCAAGTCTCATCTGTTCTCTTTCAATGCTTTCAATTATATTCATAATCCCCCACCAATATTGGATTATCGTGCCATCAAAGGCTTATTAAAATTAACTGTACCATTCAGCGCCCAGAAGCCGATCTAACATTATGGCCGCCGCAGCTCTAACTGAAAGATGATTATAATCTGTATTTCCGCTTATTGGCTCAAGAACCGCGGAGGCGCCTTCTATAAGGCTGGGAGAAAGCCCCCATCCCGTTCCCAGCATGAGCAGATATGGTTCTCCGGTTGAAGAAATCCTGCTTCTGAGTTCCCTGAAACTCAAAGCTCCGTTGCACGGTCTGGCACAGGTCGCGATCACATTAGGTTTCCGGCCTTCGATTTTTTCAATCTCAAGCACGGTTTCCTCGACCGAATCCGTAATCCTGACCATTGACAAGGCTTTTTTTCTGTCAGGATTATATTCTCCTCCGAATCCTTCGATCCAGTGAGCCATAACCCTGGCTGACAGTTCCTTCTGATCTTCTATTGGAGTGACGACAAAAAAACTCTTAACTCCAAAAGTAGCGGAAGCTCTTGCTATATCATGCAGGTCGAGGTTCGTTACGGCAGAAGCAATAACATCACCTCTTTTATTCATTACCGGAAAGTGGATCAAGGCCACATAAATATTAGACGCTGACAAGCCTTTTCAGCTCCTCTCTCCACTTTTTGAAAACCGCTTTCTCATCTGCGGTAAAAGTTCTGTTCTCAAGTAAATCAGGACGTTTCAGAAAAGTTCTTTTCAAGGATGACTCAAGCCGCCATTTGTCGATTTCTTTGTGATTCCCAGAGAGCAAAACATCCGGCACTTTTTGACCTTCAAAAATCTCGGGTCTTGTGTAATGCGCATGCTCAATCAAACCTGTTGAAAATGTGTCGAGTTCAGCGGACTCTATTCCGCCTCCAAGCACACCAGGTATGAGACGACTGATGGAGTCTATTACTGCCATGGCTCCGATCTCGCCGCCGGAAAGCACATAGTCACCTATCGATATCTCCTCATCCACATAATCTGAGACAAACCTTTCATCTATGCCTTCATACCGGCCACAGACTATTATCAATGATTCCAAAGAAGCCATTTTTTCGGCTGTCTTCTGATCAAAAGGTTTGCCCTGCGGACTCATGAGTACCGTAAGCGCACCAGGTATCCTCTCTTTAGTATCCATCAAAGCTCGGGCCAGAGGCTCGGGCTTCATGACCATGCCGCAACCGCCACCATAGGGTCTGTCATCACAGGTTTTATGCCTGTCGGAAGCAAAATTCCTGATGTAAACGCTATCTCCTGATATAAGACCGCTTGACACGGCCCGCCTGATGATCCCGGTACTCCAGAAAACATCAAGCATCTCAGGAAAAAGAGTAAGTACGGCAAATTTCATCTTCTATGACACATTTCTATTAAAGAAGACCTTCAGGAATTGAAACGTGCATGGATCTTTTTGAAACATCAACAGCCTTGACCACAGAGGCAAGCGCAGGAATGAGGATTTCCTCCTCATCTTTTTTTACGACATAAACATCGTTGCTGCCTGTCTCTATAATGCTTTCCAAAATTCCAAGAAATGTCCCTTCCTCATCATAGACCGAAATACCGATAAGATCCTTCCAATAAAAGGTGTCTTCGGATTCCAGAGGCGGCAGATATGCTTTATCAACAAACATATCATAACCTGATATTTCTTCGGCCTGATTCCGGTCATCAATGCCGGATAGAGTAAGTATGGCAAATTTTCTTTTATAAGGGGAAGCCGAAACGATTTCAAATGATTTCTCGTTTTTTCCTTCTCTGGAAATTAAGACCTTCCGTCCCTTCTTGAATAGCCCGAGGTCCTCTGTAAACAGCACGATTCTTATCTTGCCGTACAGACCATGAGCTGACGATGTTTTAGCAACGAGCAGAAGTTCAGATGTCATTTATTCAATAATTTCCAGTACGGTACGTTTTCTAACCTTGGCTGATGCGGCGCTCAGTATTGTCCTCATAGCCCTGGCTGTTCTTCCCTGTTTACCGATTATCTTACCCAAATCCTCTTTTGCGACCTTGAGTTCCAAGACTGACGTCTGATTCCCCTCAACCTCGGAAACCTCCACCTGATCCGGATGATCCACAAGCGTGCGAGCAACGTATTCGATCAGTTCTTTCATTATAATCTCCTTTCTGAGGTTGCGAAACGACGGAGTATCTTTTGGAACAGGTTATGCCGGGACTTTAATACCCTTGTCTTTCATAAGACTTCTAACTGTGTCAGTAGGCTTTGCGCCTTCGCCCAGCCAGTGTTCCACTCTTTCCTGCTTTAAAGTTACTTCCGCTGGATTTGTAATAGGGTTGTAAGTACCTACAATCTCGAGAAAACTGCCGTCTCTACGGCTTTCAGAGTTTGCCACTACGATTCTGTAAAACGGTTTCTTTTTTGCGCCTTGTCTTGCAAGTCTGATTCTAACAGCCATTATGCCTTTCCTTTATCCTCCATTAAAATGGCATGCGCCTGCCCATACCCATACCGCGCATACCGCCCTTATTGAATTTCTTTACCAGCTTCATTACCTGGACATAGTTCTTAAGGAGGTTATTCACATCCTGAACAGTTGTCCCGCTTCCCATGGCAATACGTTTGCGGCGGCCAGCATTTATAATAGTATACTGTCGCCTTTCCTGGGGAGTCATGGAACTGATAATTGCCTCTATACGAACAAGCTCCCTGTCATCGACATCCAGCTTTTTCATATGCTTGCTGGAGCCCATGCCTGGAAGCAGTTTGAGCAAATCCGCTATACCGCCCATTCTTCTGATCTGGGAAAGCTGCTCACGGAAATCTTCCAGTGTAAACTGGTTTTTTCTGAGCTTCTTTTCCATTTCCATGGCCTTTTTCTCATCAACGAGATTCTGGGCCTTTTCAATAAATGTGAGAGCATCCCCCATTCCAAGAATACGGGAAGCCATTCTGTCAGGATGGAAAGGCTCGAAAGCGTCCATCTTCTCGCCAAGACCTATATATTTGACAGGTTTTTCAATAACTGAACGTATTGAAAGCGCGGCTCCGCCTCTGGCGTCGCCGTCAAGCTTTGTAAGAACAACGCCTGTTATGCCTATTCTGTCATTAAAGGATTTGGCTACATTCACCGCATCCTGGCCTGTCATTGCGTCAGCCACAAAAAGAATCTCATTGGGCATGACAGCGTCTTTGATTTTGGAAAGCTCGTCCATGAGAGCTTCATCCACGTGAAGCCTGCCTGCAGTATCAAGAATAATGACATCACAGCCCTGGCTTCTTGCCTCTGTCACGGCATTTTTACAGATATCGACAGGATCCATCTCTGGTTTTGATGCAAAGACCGGGAATCCGAGCTGGGCACCTACCTTTGTAAGCTGTTCGATGGCCGCCGGCCTGTAAATGTCCGCAGGAACAAGAAAGGGTTTTTTACCCTGCTTGGACAGAAAAAGCGCGAGCTTACCTGCGGTTGTCGTTTTTCCTGAACCCTGGAGACCAGCCAGCATTATGGGAACAGGTTTTGGCCCGGAAAGGCTTAAGCCGTCGTGGCCGCTGCCCATGAGCTTGGTCAGTTCTTCGTTTACAATTTTAATAATATGCTGGGCAGGGGTAAGACTCTCGAGGACTTCCGAGCCTATTGCTCTTTCCTTGATATCCGAGATGAACTGCTTTACAACCCTGTAGTGAACATCAGCCTCAAGGAGCGCCATTCTGACTTCCTTAAGACCTTCTTCAATATTTTTTTCAGTTAATTTTCCGTGCCCCCTGAGCTTCTTGAATGCGAGGCCCAGCCGCTCGGTCAGGTTATCAAACATTTACGCACCTATCCCTTTTAAACTAAACTCTTGAAACTAATATTTAGCGCATGCTAAGTCAAGAAAAATAGAAAGCAATTAATATCTTTAAAATTATGAAGATACGAAAAAGTAATTGCCTGATTTACAGTCAAACTGACATTTATACAACATGATTCTGAAGAATCCGAATAAGAATAGATGTCTTTTTAAACAGATGGTAAAGAAAAAGCCGTCAAATAACAAGCCGGGAATTAAAAATTGAAACAAGACATAAAAAATCTATCCATGCAGGAAATGAGGGATTGGCTTAAAGAAACAGGACTTGAACCATACAGGAGCACCCAGATATTCAAATGGCTCTATCTAAGGCTCGTATCCGATTTTTCCGAAATGACAGACCTCAGCAAGGATCTGAGAACAAAACTTGCAGAAAAATTTGTCATAGGCGCCCTAAAAACCATTGAGACAGCGGAATCCACTGACGGAACCAAAAAATATCTTTTCCAGCTTGAAGATGGTAATTATATTGAAAGTGTTCTTATTCCCGGGAAAGACAGATCAACACTGTGCATTTCTTCCCAGGTTGGCTGCGCCCAAGGGTGCAGATTCTGCATGACAGCAAAGGCCGGCTTCATAAGAAACCTGACCCAGTCTGAAATAACAGATCAGATTGTCGAAGTCCGCAGGGAAATAATTAAATCTGACTGCCCAGACGATCTTGATTTAAAGAATATCGTATTCATGGGAATGGGGGAGCCACTTGCAAATCTTGAAAATGTTTCAAAAGCTCTCGAAATAATTACAAATGGAGACTGTGGACTGAAATTATCCCACAGAAGAGTCACTGTATCAACATGCGGTCTTGTTCCGAAATTCCAGGATCTTGCAAAAATGACCAGGGCCAATCTTGCCATATCCCTAAACGCTACTGATGATGACACAAGAGATATGCTGATGCCCATAAACAAAAGCTTTCCTCTTAAAACCCTAATAGACGCATGCAAAAGATATCCGCTTGATCCAAGACAGAAGATTACGTTTGAGTATATTCTTATAAGAGATCTGAATGATAGCATGGCAGATGCCAGAAGAATCACAAGCCTTCTGCACGGGGTTAAGGCGAAAATAAATCTCATCCCTTATAACGAAAGCCCTGGCTCTGAGTTTAAAAGGCCTGACGACTCAAGAATCAACGGATTTCTTCAGTTTCTTCTGGATAAAGGATACACTGCCATTATCAGAAAAAGCAAAGGCGCGGACATCGCGGCTGCCTGCGGTCAGCTCAGCGCAAATGCAAGGAGCAGGCAAGAAAGGCTGGAAGAAGAATAAAATCAAAGTCGGGTTACGAGCAATGGCGCTCTAACCCGACCTGAATCTAAGAATTTTTGATTGCTGATTTTTGAAATAGTGCAATCAATCATAAATCCAAATTCTGAAATCAAGAATCATGATCCAATTCATGAAATCATAATACCACTGAAATCCGAGGCATCCCCTGCAATCACCTGCACAAGCCTGTCGTCATAGCCAGGGATTGTCACATAAACTTCAACGGTTTCTCCGGGCACGGTTTTGCCATATGAGGCGCAGATAACAGCTGCTTTTTCAGTTATATGGGATTCAGGAACACCTGCGCTGCATGTCACTACGACCAAAGGCCCTGGCTTGTCCTTCATCTTGAAAAGCAGGTCATGCGCAGTATCATAATATTGCATTATAATGGCATTATCATTTTTATCCCGGCCCACAATAACTTTGGTGTTGTCATCAAGCCTTAAATGCCTGCCGCCCTTTAAGAGATGATACTCGGATATCCTTGCAAAAGGATTAAACGCCATCAGATCCCTCAGCTTGATCGAATACCTGACGTCGGTAAGGAGGCATCCTCCGGCAGGAGCAGGATAGTCCTTTACCCCCAACTCTTTTGCAAGCTCCATCTGGGGCTTTCTTGTTCTTCCGTTAAAACCAAGCAGCTGAGAACGGTCAACCAGTCCATCCTCTTCGGGCTTTGTCTCAGGCAAAACTTTTGCGCTTAATGGGCGGACTATAGAGCCATCAAACCCTGATCTTTTCTCGACATACCTTAGGGCGTGTTTTGTCTGGGACATAGGCCTCTGGCCTGATACCTCGCCGCTGAAAAGAAAGTCAAAGCCATTTTCCTTCATGATTTTCCCTGCTTCTGCGAACATCATGGTATGGCAGTCAATGCAGGGATTCATATTCTGACCGTAACCACAAGGTGGATTTTTTAGCATTACAAGGTATTGTTCAGAAATATCACTGACAATTATCGGTATTTTATAACGCTTTGCCGCTTTTTCAGCATTATCCGAAGAAAAAAAAGGGGTAACAAAGGATATCCATGTAACATCAATGCCCTGACGCCTCAGCACCAAGGCTGCAAGTATACTGTCAAGTCCACCGGAAGAAAGACCAAGGGCTTTTACGGTTCTGTTTGAATTATTTTCCATCAATAGATCTATTGCTTTTATAAAAACAGGTAATAAGTTACAAAAATCCAAAAATAACCGTACGGATTTTCTACATGAAAAAAAAAGAAAGAATTGAAAAAATCCTGGGCATCCTAAAGTCACAATACCCCAATGTCAATACCCAGCTTGACCATAAGAACCCTTTCGAGCTTCTTATAGCGACAATACTGTCTGCCCAGTGTACTGACAGACAGGTTAATCTGACAACCCCTGCCCTTTTTGCAGCTTTCCCTGATCCCGAAAGTCTTATGAAGGCAGACATCACAGAGATAGAGAAACTTATAAAATCGACAGGATTCTATCATAATAAGGCTAAAAACATAAAAAGCTGTTCTGCAATGCTGGTTGAAAAATATGGGAGCGAAGTTCCTGCTGAACTTGAAAAACTCGTTTCTCTTCCCGGAGTTGGCAGAAAAACAGCGAATGTTGTTCTTGGAATGGCGTTCGGAATCCCTGGCATGGTTGTGGATACCCATGTCGGAAGAATTGCCGGTCGACTTGGACTCACAAAAAGCAAAAACCCGGAGCAGATCGAAAAGGATCTGATGAAAATTATCCCGAAATCAAGGTGGAATGACTTTTCCCTTGAACTGATTATGACTGGCAGGGGGCCGTGCAAGGCCAGAAAGCCTTTGTGCGAAGAATGCTATCTCCTTGAAGTCTGCCCGTATCCGGGTAGCAAGGCCTGACAAAAAACAATACTTCAGGGAGCGTTTTTGCAACGCTACATTTCATACATCAATCTTTGGGTATAAATTTGTAAATTACTTCTGAAAGCGCCTGGAGGGTTATGGGCTTTGAAATATAGTCGTTCATGCCGACAGCAAGACACCTGTCCCTGTCTTCTTTCATGGCGTGGGCAGTTACGGCTATTATTGGAATATCTTTTCTTAAGACGCCGAAACTTCCGCCCCTGATAGCTTTTGTTGCGTCTATTCCGCTCATCTCAGGCATCTGGAGATCCATTAAAACAAGATCAAAGTCCTCGATTTTCAGCATATCGATCGCGGCTCTGCCGTTTCTTGCGCACTTGCTGAAAAAACCCAGTTTTTCCATGTATTTCTTTACAAGAAGCTGATTAATTTCATTGTCTTCCGCAATAAGAATCTTCTTCTTGCCATCAGCATCTGATACGGAATCAGCCACGTATTCAACAGGCCTTGAATATGGCCTGTCCTTAATTTCCGGGTCTTTTTGCTTTACTAAATTCAAAGCCGCCTTTTTCACCTTCACAGTAAACCAGAAGGTAGAACCGCTTCCAATATTGCTTTTTACACCTATGGTGCCGCCCATAAGCTCCGCCAGCTGCCGTGAGATGGCAAGTCCGAGTCCGGTTCCCCTATAATGACGCGTCAACGAGGCATCAATCTGGGAAAAAGGTCTGAAAAGCTTGTTCATTTTTTCAAAAGGAATGCCTATGCCGGTATCTTTAACCCTGAACTTCAATAAAAGGTCATCGTCAGTATTTTCAGAAAGTTCAACGCTGATCTCGATATGGCCTGTATCCGTAAACTTGATGGCATTGCCTACAATATTGACAAGAATCTGCCCAATACGTCCGGCATCTCCATAAATTCTTTCAGGCACATCAGGAGATACCACAATATGAGTATCAAGCCCCTTCTGCATCGCCTGATTTTTAAGGATCATGACTGCCCTGTTGACAATATCATAAACAGAGAATTCGCTCTTTTCCAAAGTAAACTGCCCGGCCTGAAGCTTTGAAAAATCGAGTACGTCATTGATAACATTCATCAAAAAATCGGCAGACTCGTTAAGCGAGCCAATATACTCCTGCTGCTCGTTAGTCAGAGAAGTATCCATCATAAGCTTGCACATGCCGATTACGCCGCTGAGGGGAGTTCTTATTTCATGGCTTATATTTGCAAGAAAGCTCCGCTGGGCCCGTCCAGTCGCCTCTGCCGTATCCTTGGCCTTGGTCAGCTCAGACTCGACCTGCTTATGCATGGAAATATCTCTGGAGATACCTCTGTATCCCACAGGGATTCCATCCGAATCCTCAATTACAGAGAAATGAGTCTCAACGGGGATAATACGTCCGCCCTTTTTGACAATTTCATATTGAATGGTCTTGGCGCTCTTCAGGGAAAATATCTCTGAGCAAACGGATTCAACATCGTCTTGGGGGAGATGGTTTTTAAAATTCGAATTCAGTAACTCTAAGTCAGAATAGCCGAGAGTATTATTGAGAGCTGTATTGTAAAAGCTATAATTACCTTCAAGATCAAGCTCAAAATAGGGATCATCTATCTTTTCAAGAATCGTTCTGTATCTGATCTCTGATTTGATCCTTTCCTCATGAATTTTTCTTGAAATGATTATCTGAGCTATGAGGCTGGCAAATATTTCAAGGGGCCTGACCATGTCATCAGTAGGCATTAAACCCGACTTGGAGCCATCCACGCATATGAATCCGGCAGAATTGCCCTTCTGGTCACTCAGCCTGACAAAGAGGCAGTCATCCTTATTCCAGCCGGAAGACACAGGATTGCACGGAGGGCTTCCAGGCATGACAAGGCCCGGATATTCCGAAAGCAGAGCCCTTGGATTTATATGGAAAGAAAACTGCCCAACCTTGGAGCCAACCTCAAATATCCTAGAAAACCAGTCTTTTCTTGCTTCAAGACCGGAAATAATCTTTATTTCTTCCTCTGAGAAGCCTTCGGATCCAATAATATCCCTATATGGGAATGATTCTTTGAAATAAAAAATCACGACCCTGTTAAAATCTGAATATTCAGCTATTGCCTTGCTGATTCTTACAAAGAACTCATCCTCGTCCTTCATTGTTATCATGGACGCAGCAGCAAGGCTGAACTGTTCGGTCTGAAGCGAGAGTTTTTCGATTTTTCTCTTGGACTCGGCAAGCTTGGCTTTCTGGCACTCTATTTCAAGCCTTACTTGCTTAAGATCATCAATATCTTTTATGATCGATAATACGCAGGCAGAGCCGTTAATCGTCACCATACGGGCTGAAATGAGACCTGTTTTCACGACTCCGTCACATCTTGAAAACTGGAATTCTAGATTTCTTACAAAGCCGTCTTTCCCAAGTTTTTCCCTGAAGACACGATACCCGCTTATGTCAAGCAGCCTGTCTGTTAGCCGTATGGATCCTGACTCTATTTCGGCCCTTGTGTACCCTGAAATATCCAGAAAAACCTGATTGAACTCCAGGATTTCATCGTCTCCCATGGTTGTCATTATTATGGCGTCAGGGCTTGTCTCAAAGATGGTTCTTAGCCTCTGTTCACTGTCTCTTAGTGCGATCTCGGCCTTTTTTCTGTCGGTAATATCCTTGGAAAGAGTTATGAGGCAGCGCTCTCCGTCGATATCAACCATTTCAGCCGACATGAGGACTGTGCCGACGCATCCGCTGCTCTTTCTGAATTTTGCCTCGAAATTCTGTACAAAGCCGTTTTCAAGCAATGTCTCTATAAATTTGTCTCTCTCTGATGATTCGTCCCATATATTAAGAGATATGGAAGTGTTTCCTATCAGATCTTCACGCTTAAAACCGACAGCGTTGAGAAAGCTGTCATTTACATTTATATATCTTCCATCTGCCATCGAGCTGATTATTATTGAGTCAGGGCTAAAAGTAAGAATCTTGGAAAACATTTTTTCCGAAAGGCGCAAGGAATCAAGGGCCTTGTCACGTTCTTTTTCTGCTTCTTCGAGATCACTGATTCGCTTTTTTAAACAGGCAACCATTTTAGGTGTACAGACTTCAGATTTATGTTTTTTTTTAGAATGAAGGCGTTTCATAATACCGGCCACACAGCATCAAACAGATAACAGACAAATTACACCATAAAAAAATATGGCATTAAACAAGATCTTAATTGTTTAGGAACGACGTTTTTTAATCCGGCAATATAAGCTGAAATCAACAGAAAATGGAAGATTTATTCGCATATGTAAAAAATATACAAATAAAATTGGGAATGGAGGAATGATTATTATTGTTTGGGCGCTGGGTACCAGCGCCCAAAATAAAATCATAGAAAATGTTAATTATTGATGAACTCACAAAAAGTCCCAAAAGGCATCGACGTCATGCCGGACTTGATCCGGGATCCAGTAACTTCAGTAACTTCTGGGTTTCGGGCTGCGCCGGAATAACGATAATAGGACTTTTTGCGACATTGTCAATTATTCATCGTTCATCTTGTACTGACCTTTAAGGGCGTAAACTTCTTTTTCCCAGATGCGGTTGAATCTTTCAGGATTCGGAACCGGAGCCTTGATCATTCCAAGGGCCATTTCCTTCTGCTTGTCAGAATTGCTTGGCTTGGTATGAATATCAATGGCAAATTTCGAGAAATCCCTGATCATTACATCAAAAATCTGATCTACAAGGTCATCTTCAACTTCCATGAGAGGCTTGTTTTCAAGGATAAGCTGGCCATAAGCAACGAGGGTAAAGCAATCACCAAGCGAGAGTAGATAGTCGATGTCTTTTGCCTGATTCTTGTCAGGAGTCGCTTTCACAAGGAAAGCCTTGAAAGCCTCGATCTGCTGCTTGAAAACATTGACATTCGGAAGATTTACGCTGTTGTAGGCTATGCTGTAATCATGGAACTGAACCGAACTCAGGCCCTTTGTGGCGCCCTGATTGAAAAGGAAATCGTCGTTTCCTGTATCCATTCTCTTTGGAAGCGCAGGAAATTCCTTTGCGTTGAAGAAGTAGTTGTTCATGAACTTGATGATGAGAGCCATGTTAACATGGACTGTTCCTTCAAGCTTTGGAAGCATTCTGATTTCATGTGCGGCAACTTCAAAGAATGGCTCTTTTTCAAAACCCTTGGCTGCAATGATGTCCCAGAGATGGTTGATTACATGCTCGCCTTCTGATGTAACCTTCATTTTAACCATTGGATTGTAAAGAAGATAGCGTCTGTCATCGGCTGAAGCGCTTCTCATATAGTCAATGGCGCGCTCGGAGAAGATCTTCATGGCGCAGAGACGAGAATAGGCATCGACAAAGAGTCTTCTTACATGGGGAAAATCGGTTACCCATTTACCGTAGACATTTCTGTTTGCGGCATGGTCAATCGCTTCATAGAATGCATGTGTACACATTCCGATTGCGCCCCATCCGAGGTTGAATTTGCAGAAGTTGATGGTGTTGAGCATATTGTCCCATGCCTTGTCACCCTTTTCCATTATGTCAGCTTCTGTGATCGGATAGTCGTGAAGAGCATATTCAGAAACATAATTCTGCTCGTTTACAGTATTTTTGATGAGCTCATAGTTTGGATGCTTTGAATCTACGTTGAACCACACATATTCGCCGGTGTCAGCCATCTTTGCAAATGTAGAGACAAGAGCTGCCTCGTTGCCGTTTCCGATGTAGTATTTGTCGCCGTTAGCCTTGTATGTTCCGTCAGCCTGGGGATAGAGCATCATGTCTGTTGAATATATATCTGCGCCGTGTTCCTTTTCTGAAAGACCAAAAGCGAAAACACGGCCTTCCTGAAGAAGCCTTACAGTCTTTTGTTTTACTTCCTCGTTTGACCCAAGCCAGACAGGCCCGAGGCCGAGCATTGAAACCTGAAATGTGTACCAGTAGGTGATTCCGTAAAAGCCTGTGATTTCCGCGAAAGCCGAGTTTCTGTACGAATCCCATCTTGAATCTTCAGGGCCATAACCCTTTGGGGTCATGAGTGTGGCAAAAGCCTGATTTTCCTTCATGAATTCCACAAAGTCGAAATTCCATTTCTTCTCATGCCAATCCTTCTTGATTGACTTGAGACCTTTGGCTTCAAGGAAATCTATGGTCTTCTGCATGAGGTTCTTTGTTTTTTCGTCCGAATATTTTCTATTGTGGAGTTTTGGATTGAAAAGGATCATTTTTTTCCTCCGTTGGGGTTTGATTTTGGCGTAAAAAGCCTATTTTTTCATCGAATTACAAAATCAATTACACACAATCTAATTGCGTGCAAGTAAAAATTCAGTGATTTGGAACAAACACAACAAAAGCTTGATCAAATTTATAAATGGAAAAACATGAGCTTTTGCTTCTATGAAATTATGGGCTAAAAAAGCATTTAAGACTCAGCAACTAAGACTTAAACAAGTGTAAAAACAAATTTTGAAATAATAAGGGTGATTGAGGAAACTTAAAACATAGGTTCAGGATACGTTCTTCATACAGCATTTCTTGTATTTTCTGCCGCTTCCGCATGGACAGGAGCTGTTTCTTTCAACTCCTGAGACAGGGAGTTTAGTTTTTTTTCTGACAAGATACAGACTTACAAAAAAAACTGCAAGTGAAGTAATATGCCTTCCGCCTTTTATAATCAAATGACCAGCAAACCCTGTTTCTGCGGAATAATGATCCGTAGAAATGGCTTTTCCAGAAACAAGGGCATTATAATATCCTTCAATCCTACCGCTGAGAGTAAAAGCTGCGTCGAATGAAGTCAGAAAAACAAGCACAGGAATTAAAATCAGAAAAAGACGGATTCTTGTCTTTGGCAAAAGACCAGGCCATACTGATAAAAGAGAAAAGACCAGTAAAAAATGAATGCCGATTATTTCGGATCTCAATGATTCCTTAAGTGAAAAAGATTCGTAGCGCTTCCCTTTGGAAGAAATGGAAACCATCCGGTTTACATTCACTTCAAAAGTGATCCGGTCAGGATTTTTTTCGTAATAGCAGTTCCGGACATCATAATCCATTGATACTCTTTCAGTGGCAAACTCAAAGAAAGGCAACATCAACCTTGAAAGAAAGGGCGTAGAGAAATAAAGAATAATGGAGATCAAAAAATAACTCAGAACAAATAATCCGAAAATCCTTAAAAGCTTGCCCTGCGCCAGCTCATTAATTCTCATCATCAACCCGTGATACCATATTTTCGGAAGTCGACCATGAAGCCCACAAAAAGAAAAAAGCTACGCCTACTATGACTGCGAGGGTCTGGCCAGCGTAAACGTGCAGAAAATCAAAGAAGTCCGGAGCAAAGGCATTGGAATAGAAAAGAAACAGGATTCTTAAAATATTAAACGCATAAAGAAACAGACTGCCTAAAATGATCCCCGCAATTTTTTTCAGGATATTTGACCTGAAAGCAATAATCGCTGAAACAACCAAAAGGATTGCATCAAGGCCATTGCAGGCAGAATCCACCGAAAGGCTGAAATTTGAAGACACGATGTTTATTCCATTCTGGGAAACAGGAACAGAAGAAGTAAGTATAGAAATAATATGACATATGGGCTTTACGTGAAGAGCCTCTGCTATGTACGGCTCAATCTTTTTTGCAGAGATAAAGATAGTAAGCTGAAGAACAGCAAAAGCTGCAAAAAAAAGAATAACGAATCTGACACTTTCTAGTTTTTGTTTAGACTTCATTGGAATCCAGAACTTGCTAAGAATACTGCATACCTGATCTAATCAGACATAACATCAACCCATTATTGGGGCAATTTGCATGGCCATCCGTAGGGCTTGTTTTTACGCCAAAAGCTCAAAAACTTGGGCTAAAAACTTATACAAACAGTCCGATAAAAAAGCCACATACTTTATCCAATGTTTATTCTTTGAACTATAATTACTGATATATTTCTTTTTTCCTGTAAGGATTGTCGCGACCTGCGTAAAGCACCGAATTCATCCTTCCTATGCGGACTCCCTTGTAATAGAATTTAAGGATAGATTGATAAGAATAGCCCATTTCAGCCATCTGTTTTGCGCCATTCTGGCTGAGGCCGACTCCGTGGCCATATCCTTTTCCTGAGAAAAGGAATCCGCCGCCGTATTCTTTTACTTCATATTTGGCACTCTTCATTTCCTTTGGATCAAGAATCTGCCTGAGTCTGTTTCCAGGCACAAGGGAATCGCCCACAGCAACCTGCATAACCCTGCCAGATGCAGTTTTTTCCGAAATTTTAACCTCGTCTTCTGAACCAGCTTTTATCCCTGCGCTGCGGAGCCTGCTGAAAAACTTGTCGGCAGGAACAAAATACTCCCATTTAAAAGGGCCTCCTGCCGAAGTAAAGCGATCGTTTACGCTTCTTAAATATGGGTAATCCTTTTTCCATACATCTCCGGGGCTGTCCGTATAACCTCCGCTGTCAGCATGAAAAAGAGCTTCTGCCGGACGTCCGCCATAAAGAATAATCTGACCCTTTGTGGCATAAATGGCAAGGGTGGCCTGGGGTTTTTCGGAATCCATACCTCCATAGACCTGATCAGTCTCTGTATCTTCAAGATCCCAGAGCCTGTCATCGCCGTTATCCTGCAAGTGAAATACAGCATAGGATCTTGAAGCCACAGCCTGGGCCTTTAAGGCTTCCTCTCCCCAGCTTGAAGGCATTTCAGCAGGCACGACCCCAAGAAGATAAGCTTCCATGGGAAGACTGTTTACAACCGTAAGGGTATTGCCTTCGGCGTACAAGGTCAGATACCCCCTGTATGGCTTGCCATCGATCTTTATGCCCGATGTTGAGGGCTTTATCTGACAAATTTTTTCACCGAGAGTTCTGTCTTCAGATACTATTTTATCATCCTTGGCATCTATAATGATCTTGCCGCTTACCCTTGTGACGCCGACTGTGTCTTCGCCTCCTGAAACAAGAATACCGGCGCTTGTCTCCACAGTAATGCTTCCGGAAACTCTTTTAAGGAGAATTCTCACATTCTGGGCATTGACAACAGACGGGACATCACTGTCAACAGATGATGACTCAGGAGTATTTTTTTCGATTACAACTGATTTTGGAGACCACGGCCTTGAAGCTGCGGCATTAGGGTTCCCGGAAGAGGCGTTGTTCATAAGTGCCGGATTCAGCGAAAGATCAACAGGCCGTGAGCCTTTGAAGGAATTTGTCTTGTATTTCTTGTCCCATTCAGGTTTTTCCATGAGGAAAGGCTCTGCATTTCTGAGTCTTCCAGGAAGTCCGGCATATGGCGAAACAGGACTTCTTGCATACCCGGAAGTATATGCGTCCCTAAGCTTTTCAGGTGAAAGTGACGAGGTTGAAAAATTAGCCTTGTTTTGATTGGCCCTTGGAGAAACATTGCCTGGTGATGGCTGACGAACAGCGGATAATCCCTGACTCATGGAGTTTCTCATGCTGCTTCCCCTCGTATAAGGGACACCTGAACGGCCCTTCACAGGAAACAGGGAGTCTCCTCCTGATGCAGGCACTATCCGAGCCGGAGCATTAGTCTTCACATTCCCGCTGGAGACGGCAGGGGCTTCATCTGGCGAAGAATCTTCGCTTTCAAGAGAAAAAACAGGGACGCAAAGAAGCACTGTCAAAAAAAACGCAGCGATCAAAATTTTTAAATATCTTTGCATATCCATCTTTTCTCTGTGAATTGCTTAAAAACCACTGTATTTGCAGGCACAGACAAAATAGCCCAATGAACAACTCCCATCTGTTCCAGAGATAAATCCCGCAGTTAATGATTACAAAAGCAATAACCATTCCTTATATATGCATATGGAGAGGCAAAAATGTCATCTTTTCGGATTCAAACAAATTTTCACCTTTAAAATCAACTATCTATCAAAAAGCATGAACCATCTCTCCAAGCCTTTTTTCAAGCCTGGCCACACTCTTCTTTAAATTATCAGAAGCTGGCAGGGTATCGGACAACTGCGTTATTATCTTTCTTCTTAGTGCAGCCTCAATACTTGGTCTGAAATTAAGATCAAAAAACCAGCTCAGCAAAAACAATTTGTAATCATTAACATTTTCAACCTCTGAAAGAGGTATTGGCGTTCCAGTGTCAAGATACTCAAGAAGCTTTAGCGATACATTATCGCCAAGGGGAAGATTCTGGGTGACGGGATCCTGACGCCCGGTACTGGCTTTTTTGACATGAGCAATCATAACCCGCCAGATATCGAGCTTGTCAGCGTCCCTAAGTAGCATGGAAAGAAATCTGGTATCAGGATCACTAATATCAGGCAGTTTTATAATATTATGATTCCCTATGGCTATTCTGATTTTATGAGCCTTTGCATCAGGCATTCCAGAAAAAAGATCAAACCTGTCTATCTCTGTCAAACCAAGAAGAGCGTGATTCTCGGATTTTGAATCTTTAAATGTCTTGTAAACAGCATACTGCCTGAAACGTCCTATGTCATGGAAAAGTCCGACAATTCGGGCTATTTCGAGTTTTTCAGGATCAAGACCAAGGATTTTCCCAAGATGAAGAATCTGATTTGCAACCCTGATGGAATGAATTACTTTCAGCTTTATTGCATTCGAATCCAAAGGATCTTCTGTATCAAACATCCGCAAGTATTCATCAAATCTTTTTTTTAAATCAAAGAATAGTTCCAAAATTAGAAAGCCCCGGATTTAATCAGATTAAATAGGATTTGTTGAATTCCATTTTCAAATCAAAGATGAAATCAAGGCGGCAAGGAGGAAGCGACGCAAACGTACGTTGTTTGTACGTTGAGGAGCTGACGACGATGCCAACGTAGATAGCGCTTTGATTTGGAATTGGGATCAGTTATTAAAAAAAGATGCAGATCCCCTGAGAATTTCCTCGGAAACAACATCAGGAAGCTTCTCTCCGCATTCGATTATAAAATCGGCATATTTCATATATAAAGGATGCCTCTCAGCATAAAGATCTTGGATGCTTTTACCGTGGGGACAGACAACGCCCCTTATTCCTGGATCGCCCATTCTTTTCAAAAGCCTGTCAAGATCCTGCTTCAGATAAACTGCAATTGACCTGCCCCGTTTAAGGAAGTCCATCGCCTTTTCACTGTAGACCATGCTTCCGCCGGTGGCAATGACCATGGTTTTTCCGTTAATGCTAAGGGCTGCCTGTTCCTCTGTTTCAAGAAAACCTTCTATGCCTGATTCCGCAAGAATATCACTGAGCATTTTCCCTGTTCTGGTCTGAATGAGGATGTCGGTATCAACAAAACCATATCCGGCTTTTTTGGCAAGCAGAATCCCGGACGTACTTTTTCCTGCAGCTGGCATGCCGATCAGGACTATATTTATGGCTGTATCATCCGACATTTGATCTCCCTGATTCCCTATAAATTATACAGATAAAGTGGCTATGCTCAGCTGAATGTCGGATTACGAGCAAAGGGCGCTCTAATTCGACCCACGAATCTAAACATCCATAAAGCTTTGAAAATATTATTATTTTTACACCCAGACAAAAACCATAAAGGGGTACCTCTAAAAATAGTCTTTTTGCGCGTTAGCAGCGTCAGCGTCGTACTCGAATCCTCATTTATACCGCATAAACTCCGGTTCTCCGTGCGCCGCTTCCTTGCTTCCACATCAAAAATTCTAATTTTTAGAGGCACCCTAAAGTTTTTGCGGAGCTTTTTCCAAAAAGCGACCCGCCGGAGGCCTTTATTAACTGGAAATCAGGTAGGCCGCATAAAAGAATCCATCAATTACCGCAGATTTCCCCAAGCACGGCCCTGATCAATGAATCCATTTCGTCCCTGATTTCTGGCCGTCTATGACTATGACTATGAATCTGACTCTGTCTCTGGCCTGATCCGAAAGAAGCAAAAAATGCTGCGGCTGTTTTTTTCCTTTTGGAATCCCAGTTTCTTGAAAGAAAGCTTTTTTCAGAAAACTCATCAATTACAGCTGAAACCACAGGATTATATCTAAGGCCGTGGGGTCTTCTTATCATGTGCGAGAAATACATCATAACTCTGTCCATGAGCACATACATTAACTGGACATTTCTGCACGGCCCTGCCTTGACTTTATATCCTCCAAGGGGCATTCCTGCAGCTTTTGCGGTGACCATATCCTCGCCCTTGAGCCATGCTCCGGCAGCTCCGGCGATAGCGCCGATTGCCGTAAAAGCGCCCATTGTAAGTCCGTGAGCAGCAATATCCACAACAGCGCCGACAGAAGCTCCGGCAGCTCCGCCAGCAGCTGCGAGCTGTCCAGGGTTCAGACCAAGCACTTTCCAAGTTGATTTTGAAAACAGATCTTCTGAATTTATTTCAGGAGAACCAGAAATTTCCACATCAAAAACCCTGTGCCTGAATAATGAGCGTATGGAGGAAAGGGTCTTTTTTTCAATCTCGGATACTTTTTTCCTGTAAGAATCAACCAGTTTTTTTTTCGATGATTCCAGGGATGACGAACCTGAAACCATTTCCTCGACAAAATATCCGAGGCATGTTTCAAGCATTTCAATAATCAGCATGGAAGCTTCTGAAATTCTTCTGTCCCAATCCATTTTGAGGCTCTTTATCGCTTCAGCAAGATCATCGCTCCAAGCCTGATCCATGAGCCTCAGGGATTCAAGCAGATCAAGGCGTTCAACCCATAGAGCCTTGTGCGCGTTGAATATTCTGACTGAATTGAAATTCCTCATGAATTCATTTTTCCAATCCTGAACAAAATCGCTGCCATCTTCCTTGCTGTTCAGAACAGCCATTCTTGGCCTACCTGTCAGGCGGAGAATTTCCATCTCGAATTTGTCCTGACGCCTCAGGGGCTTGGAGCAATCCGCCACATAAATGATGCCTGAACTTTTGGAGATTGATTCAAAAATCTCCATCTCATCAGTAAAATCTTTATTTCCTGAAAACTCTTTAATAAAATCAGCCACTGGATCTGATGAAAGACCTTCCCTCGCCTTTATCCATTCAAGAACTGCTCCGGGTCTCTGAAAACCAGGGGTATCTATGAATCTTAAAATTTCTTTTCCATCAAGCCTGAAGGGAAAAACCTGCTTTATCCTGGTTTCTCCGGGATATGGACTGATCCGGACAGAATCATCTTCTGCAAGTGTTGACACTACGGACGATTTGCCTTCATTGGGGTGGCCTACAATGGCAAAGCAGAGAGAGCAATCTTTAAGCATCATATTTCCCGAATTCGGTTAGTAAAATATAAGGATCCGCAAGCTTTCCAATGAATGCATTCCATATGATCCTGTCTGTGTCTGTTGGTCTGGTAAAATAGGAGGAACTGTTTGGTTTGCCTGTAAGGATTATGTTCATAATCTTCTCCCTGCCTGCTACAGCCCTTGTCATATTTACAAAATCCATTGTTTCAATAATGGGCGGCTGCCACGCTTCCATTATAAGACTTACGGAAAAAGAGCTTAGCTGTGAAATAATTTCTTCAAGCTGCCCAAGAGCCTTTTTCTCTGAATCAGGTTCAGGATCATAGGTTATTACTCTGGAAACCTTATGGCCCGTGACCCTTGAAATCTCATTAATAATATTTTCCTCGCTGCCAAGATCCATGAAATCACCTGAAACCATTGCCACACTGATGTTTGCTAAAGAATTGCAAGCAGGAGTTGAAAGGGAATCTGATTCAGATACAGGCTCGATAACAGGCTTTTGGACAATTTCATGAGCAATTTGATGAACGGGCTCATTTTTTTCCTCAATAATTCTGTCAAAAGCCGTGGGTTCATCATCCTCAAAAGACTTTTCAACAGCCCTTGTGTCAAATATAGGAGAGCGCATCCTAAAGACAAGATGGGCGCAGTCAGCATGACTGAAAACAAGAGTATCCGGTTTTTTATTTGCTATCCACAATCCTGAAAGCAGAAGAAAAAGCCTCGGAATAACAGCATAAAAAATAATGCAAAGACAAAGAAAAGGCCACCATGATGCAAGATCAGGAGTTGAAAGGCTCAGGATTCCGTCTTTGAGAATTATCCTTGATCCTTCAACACTCGCCAGGTCAGGAAAGCCTGATCCTTCATGAAAAAGCCATTTCCAGGGGATCGCTAAAAAGGAAGCCACAGCGTGAATCTTTTCAGGTGCTGTGACGAGTGTAGATTGCCAGCCAAAAGCTAAATCAGTAAAGGCTATTTTTATAAATGTCACAAGTAATGAGGCAATGCCAGCGCCAAGCCCGAAAACCTGGGCAAGAACCAAAATAGGCCAAAAAAAAGTAGAAGAATAGACTTTTAAGAGTTTAATTATCCATGAATCAAACGAGTCTCCACCATTTTTTCTAAAATTGTTTCCCTGCCCAAGGGTCAGCCAGGAAATGGCCCGGGAAATGAATAAATAAAGCAATGGATAGCATTTCCGGTTTTCTTCCGCAGAAAACAGACTAAAAAAAAATCTCAGACCAAGAATAAAAAGAAAAATCCAGTGTGGCAGAACAGTAATGGCCAGAAAAATAGCGACATTTACAGGCGCTTCACCTTTATAATAAAGCACCGCTGACACAGCTGAGGCCCCTGCAACAAATCCTGCCAGAGCCATGACAGCCAAAAAATACTTCCATATTATCAGCAAGGCTGTGCCTGGGGTTTTCCTGAATCCATAAGATGCGGTTATTGCCCTTGCCCATTCAAGAACAAGAGAGCTGTCAGAAGATAAGTCATCCACAAGCCCCTTGCTCTTAAGCCCGATAAAAATCCCTCTGTCTCTTTTTTCTTTATCTTCAGGCCCAAGGTCAGAATTTCTGGAATCCAGAAAAAAAGCGTACTCAAGATCTATTATATCTTTATATGTCCAGCCATTATTCATTCGTTATCCAAAAGTATTGTTTCAAATTTTCTGAAAAACATCTCATCTCGATGATATATGAATTTTTTATATCAGTTCTGCATAAATGCTACAGGCAATTTTTTCCCCGAGACATCTGAATTTTACTGAAACCGGCAGTTTATGTTCGCTCCAAATAAAAGTCTCAACATACAACCAACTGATTTAAAACCAAATATGCGACAAGACAAACATTGGCATACTGGTTGCTGTATACCTTGCAGAATCTTCAGATATTGCCAGGGAGGCAACTATGAACCAGTCAATAGATATTTCGGATTTCAGTCAGATATTAGCGTCTCTCAAAGGGAGCAGTGCCGCCCAGAAGACAGGTGGAAAAGCAACCACCAGGGATGAATTCAGTTCAATCCTCAAAGGTCTTGCGAATGGTAAGGACGTGAGGACAAAAGCCGGTCTTGCCCTTGCCAATAAAACTGGGAACGATATTGAAGAGAACATTGAGGCAAGCGGCAAACAGATAATTGAAAGCCTCAAAAAAGCCCTTATCGGAAAAGGCATTACAAATTTTGAGGAGAGCAAGATTGACCTGGAAGCGCTTTCAAAAATTGAAAAACTTCTGCTTAAATCAGGCGCTGATCCTGACAAAGTTTCAACCATAATTTCCTCTCTCAAGGCAAAAATGACAAACGGCACAATTTCCCTGAAGGAAGTTTTTGCCGAGCTGAACACAATGGAAGACAGCGACTATTTCAAGGATGAATTCTTTCTTGAAGTCTCGGCCCAGCCATACCTCCAGACTCTTCTGACCCACATGGGGCTGGATGCTGAAACTGTCAAGAATATGCTTGAAGACGCAACTGATGGAGAAAAAGGCATAAATCTCGGCAAGCTTGTTAAAGCGCTTAAATCAATGGAAAATTCAAAAATAAACAGCGCTGCGCTTTTTTCGGATGACTCCCAGGGGGCTGTTAATGCATCCGACATACTTGACCAGATAGGCATAGAAATTGATAGCAATGACAGGAACGGCAAGATGAGCCTTGGAAGACTCATTGCAATTCTTGAAAACAATGCTTCTGACTCAACAGCTACTACCGTAAATTCAGCAATAATGAAAGACGCATTTTCAAAGGCCGTAGATGCGGTAAAAGTAAATCTTTCATCTTCTGACCCGGCAGGATCTTCAAGGGCAATGCTTGCAAGAATGCAGATCAAGGAAGAGGATAAAACAACAGAGGATGCCCAGAAGTCCAAAACCGATAAAACAACAACCCTAAAAAGCTCTAAGCAGTCACATGAAAATCAGGCAAACCAGCCACAGACAGACAAGACAGCAAATGTCGTGAAGGCTGAAATTGCCGTTGAAAAAACCATGGGCTCGGAAAAAAATGACCATATTGCCTCAAAGTCAGAAGACAGTCTTGATTTTGCCGCAAGAATTTTTGACATGATTTCAGGCAAAGAGCTGACTTCTTCCGAAACATTATCGGGTGAGCAGAGCCAAAAACCTCTTCCAGCGTACGTAGCCAATCAGGCTGCCAAAGGCATTCTGAAAGCTATAAACGCAAATGAAAAAGAAATAGTTCTTCAGATAAAGCCGGCTGAATTGGGACGCATGCAGATAAGAATTGAAAATTCTGAAGCAGGGGTGAAAGTTCAGATCATTGCGGAAAAGAGCATGGCTTCCGAAGTGCTAAATGCGAACAAAAACGATCTCACGGCATTCCTTGCTGAAAGCGGCATAAAGATTGACAAGGTCGATATCCAGCTTGCCTTCAATTTTGACCAAACAATGGCGTCGTTAAAAGATCAATCGCATCAGGAATCAGGAAGACGGAAAAACAAAAAAAGTGAGGATGGCGGCCAGGACGGAACCGGGACACAAACATCAGATGATGATGAAAATATGACAATCGATGACAGGGTAAGTCTCACCGCCTGATAATGTTTTTAGGAGGCCAATATGACAACGACATCAAGCAGCAGTGCAATAAATAATATTTCATCCCAGTACACGGCAAGAAAGACCGATGAAGATCCCTTGGGAAAAGAGGCTTTCCTTACCATGCTGATCGCCCAGCTTAAAAACCAGGATCCCCTGAATCCAATGGACGGAACCGATTTTACGGCCCAGCTTGCCCAGTTCACCCAGCTTGAAAAAACCATGAATATGGATTCTACGCTGACGAAAATGCTGGAATCAATGAATGGCACAGATAGCAAAGACTATGTTGGATATATAGGAAAAACAATAACCGGCAACCTTAATACAATGTCCGTGAGTGACGGAGAAGCAACAACAGGATATTTTTCCATGGCTCAGGCAGGCGAGGCCGTCGTAGCTGTTTATGACTCAAGTGGAACCGAGATTAAAAGAATTTATCTCGGCCAGCAGAATGCAGGAACAAACAGCTTTAGCTGGGACGGAAAAGACACGGACGATAAAATCGTCGCTGACGGCAATTACAGCTATGATGTCTTTGTACTTGGAGATAACGGCTACTCAAAGCTTGACACCTCTGTAAAGGGACAGGTCACAGGCGTAACCTACAAAAACGGTAAGCAGTATATGGAGGTTGTTCCGACAGGAAGCACAAAGACCGTCCTTTTGGATCCATCAACAATAGGTTCTGTTGGAACCTCCGATACCACCACGAACACGTCTACATCCGATTACGTCAACCACATAGGAAAAACAGTTACTGGACAGACAGGCGAGGTGCTTGTCTCGAGCGGAGTGGCTACAGAAGGATATTTCACGCTTAAAAACAGTGAGTCAGAAGTTCTTGTTTCCATCCAAGATCCAAGCGGCAAGGAAATAAGAAGAATAAATCTCGGAAGCCTCGGCAGCGGCGTTCATGAAATCGGATGGGATGTCAAGGATTCAGACGGCAACACAGCCGCAAACGGAAGTTACGATTTCAAGATCCTTGTCAAGGATTCCACAGGATATTCAAGCATAGATCCGGTGCTTACGGGCGAGGTGACAGGCGTAACCTACGAGGACGGATATCCGTATCTTCAGGTCTCAACAGGTTCGGGTTCTGTGCTTATGAATCCTGGAGCAGTAAGACAAATTAAAGAATCATAGACTATCTGTAAAAAATAGGTTTGCAGGTGAGTTCAGTATAAACAGGGAGGTGTTTCATGTCTCTTACAAGTTCATTATTCACAGGAACAAGCGGCATGACCAACATGGGTAACGCCATGCAGGTCATTGGCGATAACGTGGCCAACGTCAATACAGTGGGTTTTAAAGGCAACAGGTACACTTTTGCCGATCTCCTGAGCCAGTCAGTTTCAACCCAGTCAGGAAGCGCCCAGGTTGGACGAGGCATGGCGCTTGGAAGCGTTGACTCATCCTTTGACCAGGGATCATTCGAATCAACAGGAAACACCACAGACCTCTCCATCGGCGGCGACGGTTTTTTTGTACTCAGACAGTCAGGCACGGAAAGGGAATACTATACAAGGGCAGGCAATTTCAATTTTGACAAAGCAGGATATCTTGTAAATCCTGAAGGCTATATTGTACAGGGATGGAAGCTCGACTCAGATACAGGTGAAGATATTGGAGCGGTGACAGACGTTCTTCTTGAATCCTTTACTTCTCCTCCGAAGGAAACAGATCATATAAGGGTGGTGACCAATCTAAACGCTGACAAGACAAGCAAAACTGCGGTAATGTCAAATGTGTGGGATGCGACAGAAGACACCCAGATCACATCGTCCAACTACGAATACCAGACTGTTGTCAAGGTATATGACTCCCTGGGCAGCACCCATGATGTAACCGTATACTATGACAAGAAAGACGGCGCAAAATGGGAATACATGATTGCATGCAATCCTGCCGAAGACCAGAGAAGTCTTGTGCAGGGCACCACCGCTGCAGGAATACTTGCAAGGGGTGTGATAACCTTCAGTGACAGCAGCGGTACTGTTTCCAATCTTACAATGGAAAGAATGACAGGACTTATAGGAAATATCCAGACAGGCGGTTCCCTTGTTAAAGAAAAAACACATTTCACAATAAACAACTACGATGTCTTTAATCAGGATTATTATGACATAGGGCTTGAATTCGACGGTACAAACTGGAGATTCAACAATGCTTTCGGCAGACTTGATCCTCCTTACGACAATGCCGTATTAACCGGGGATGCCAACAGCGTAAGCATAAATTTTGACAATGATGTCGCAGGCGTGAACGACCTTACGATAAACTTCGATGAGCCTGTGCAGCCGTTTGACTCTGTCACCTTTAATCTTAATGATCCCAACAGGCTGCAAGTACAGGGAGTTAACAACACCCTGTACACTGGCGACACCGCCAATGACAACACCACACTGTTCATTCACAACCCTGAAGTGCTAACAGACAACGCACCTAACAACACCATAGTGTGGAATGCGGCCGGAACGACTCCATTCTGGTCATGGGGCAACATCCACTCCATGGCCAACTTCACAGGATCAGTGACTGCGGCCAATACCACTTTCGCAGTATCGGACACCAGCGCCCTCGTTAATACTACAGCGCCATTCACACTGCAATATGACGGAACAGGCACTGCAACGAGCTGGTCAATAGCGGCTCCTGCGATACCGCCGCCATACACGGCTGCAACGGTTACGGGCGACAACAATTCTGTAACTGTTGCCCTGACAAACGCGACAGGTGGAACGACAAATCTGACATATACTTTTGCCACACCGCTTGGCACCGCCGGCGCAGGGGACGTTGGGTCATTCGATGTAAGTACGTTTAAGGAAGTAAGGCCAATGGGATATGTTCCTGATTCCCTTTCCCATTCATCAATGGCAAATATCGCGACCACAGATTTCACATATGCTGTGACAAATCCCCAGGCTCTCGTTAATGCAGGTCCCTTCGGATTACAGTACAACGGAACTGGAGGAGCTGGTTCGTGGTCATTTGCAGCAGCTTCAGATCCAAGCGCCGTAGGTTCAGCATACGCTGGCGCGGGAACAACCATAGCAGGCGATGAGAACTCCATGACCCTGACTCTTACCAATGCGGCGACAGGCGGGGTTTCAACAATAGTATATACTTTCAACCCTCCGCTCGGGACAGGCGGAGCAGGTGACGCCGCTGCCATGAATTTTTCTACCACAGTATATACACCTGACGCATACGCGAATGCCTCCATCTCAGGCGACAGGGACAAGGTATTTCTAGACATGAACAACGACGGGACCAATGATATTGAATTCCGTTTCGAGGATCCTCTTACAACAGGCGGAGGAGCCACAAACAGCACAATAAAATTCGATCTTGAAGGAAGCACCGCATGGGAAGCCCAGAAAACAAACGACAACGGGTATTACGAATTCCTTACTGATTTTCTTGGAGGTGCGGCCGGGGCGACAGACAACCTGATCGAATTTGACATAGGGACAAAGGACGACGGAACAGGCCGTTTTGTTAATGAGTCACTGTCCACGACCCAGTATGCAAGATCGTCCACTACAACATTCCAGAATGCAAACGGGTACGGAGCAGGAGACCTTCAGGGCGTTGACGTGGCAAGCGACGGGGTCATGACCGGTATATATTCAAACGGCGAACTAATTCCACTTTACAGGGTTGCACTTGCAAAATTTCTAAACAACCAGGGTCTTTTCAAGGAAGGCGGCAATCTCTACAGGGAAACAAGGGACAGCGGAAGCCCAATAACAAACAAACCTGGCACCAACGGGCTCGGAGCGCTATCACCAAACTCCCTTGAAATGTCCAACGTTGACATGGCAACGGAATTTGTAAAAATGATCGTTACCCAGAGAGGCTTCCAGGCCAACTCCAAAATAGTAACAACAGTTGATACCCTTCTTGGTGAAGTTATCAACATGAAGAGATAATCTCGTTTATCCGGTTTCCCCGTAAGCTGAATCGCCTGTGGAAACCGGATATTTTTTTCATTGGCTAAGGTTTCCTGCCCCACACCTATTCCGTTGGCATGATTCTCCCGTTATGTTATAGACTGAAAACAGCATCCATATTTTATATGCGGGAACTCAATACTGACAAGGCCGCAAATAGTTTGATTACCGTCATTCCGGTGCAGGCCGGAATCCAGAATAATCTGAAAATACTGGATGCCGGATCAAGTCCGGCATGACGCAGACTCCTTATTTTGACTTTTTGCGAGTCCATCAATACTCTTCCGGGCTGTTCCGGAAATTTCTCAATATCATCTGTCAGTAATTTGGCCCCGCGCACAAAAAAAACTCGGATTCAGAAAGTTTTTCATTCTCGGCAGGGATATCATCTTGAAAACTAGATTTGATTTAGCCACAATAATAGGTTTTCTTTCCGCCTTCGGGCTGATTGCCATAGCAATGGGATTTGGCGGAGGCATAGGAATATTTTTTGATCTCCCTTCAATTCTGATCGTTCTTGGAGGAACCGTGGGAGCAACCATGATAAATTATCCTTCAAAGGATGTCATAGCTTCTTTTTCCACTCTAAAACACGCTTTTTTCATTAAAAAGGACACTGAACCCAGGGTCGTAATCACTAATTTCATAGCTCTTTCAGTAAAAGCAAGAAGGGAAGGAATCCTTTCCATAGACTCGGATCTAAGAACAGTATCAGATCTTTTCATAAAAAAAGGGCTGCAACTGACGGTGGATGGATTTGAGCCCCATTCCATAAGAAACATAATGAACTCGGAAATTTCATCCATAAGGGAAAGACACCAGGGAGGGTCTGAAATTTTCACGGCAATGGGAACATACGCACCAGCACTTGGGATGATAGGAACACTCATCGGACTAGTCCAGATGCTCAAATCCATGAACAACCCAGAATCCATAGGCCCGGCCATGGCTGTGGCTCTGATCACGACCTTTTACGGAGCTGTTCTTTCCAATCTTGTCTTTCTTCCTGTGGCCGGAAAGCTCAGGACTAAAAGCAAGGAAGAAGCAAGAACCAAGGAAATGATTGTTGAAGGAGTGGTATCCCTGGCTAATGGAGAAAATCCCCGCATAATGGAACAGAAAATGTTGAGCTTCGTATCAGGCAAGGATAGAACCTTTGGCAAAAAAAACAAATAGAGCCATGAAAAAGCCATGAGCAATCAGGATCAAAGAGAAGAAGAAGACCAGCTCCCTTCAGGAGGATCCAACACCATTGCCCTGTCCCTGTTTATTATTGTGCTGGCATTTTTCATTTTCACTGTGGCCATATCAAGTCCTGAAAAAAATAAAAAAACATCCCTTCTGGCTTCTGTTGAAAAAACATTCGGCGGACTGTCCATGGCTGAAAGAAAAACAGAAGCCCCTATAAACCAGAAACGTATTGCAAAGGCGCCTGTTGATTTCTCTCCCATAATTTCAGGAGACTCGGAGCTTGCAAAATATGCGGAAATAAGGGTGGAATATGAATATTCCGCACTTGTAGTTCCTGCCGATTACTTTTTTGAAGGAACAGATACCAAAATACGTCAGGGCTCCATCGAGTCCCTGGACAAAATAGCCGATCTGATCAGAAAAGGCGGATATTCTGCCGAAATAACAGGCTACCCTTCCGCCTTTAGCCCAAAAGAATCAAGAGTCTCGGCACTCAGGGCAATGACAATAGCCCTTCATCTTTCTGAAAAAGGCAATATTCCCATAAACAGATTAAGCTCTTTTTCCTGGACAGGCAAAAGATCCCCCGAAGACGCGAAAACAGATATTGAAGGCAAAGCGCCGGACTATATGGAAATAACCTTTAAAGCCGGAAGCGGCTTAGAAGAAGATGAATCATTGAAATTCAAAGATTTTATCTTCAAGGTTCTGGACTGATCATGGACGAAGAAGAATACCAGGAAGAATCAAAAAAAATCAATAACATAGGGCCTGATCCCAATGCATGGCTTGTCACGTTCACAGACCTTGTAATGCTGCTTCTTACCTTTTTTGTAATGATTTTCAGCACCAGATCCATAGACAAACTGTTCATAAGAGATGTTTTCTCCCAGCTTTTCAAGCATGCACATATAGAAGACTCTTCAGGTGATATTCCTGTGGTAGGCCAGAAGAAAAAAATAATCCTCGGAAAAGAAATGCTCAAAAAAGAACTCGAAAATCAGGAAGTACTGAAAAAAATAAACGCGGAAGAGGATGAAAGGGGAATATCCATATCTTTGTCATCTGATGCTCTTTTCCAGTCAGGAGAAGCAAGGGTGCCGTTATCAGGTTGGCATCTGCTTGACGCTCTCGGGGTGTTATTCAGGAATATTGACAATGATATAATAATAATGGGGCACACAGACGACATTCCTGTTAAGACAGACAAATACGGCAGCAATATGGAACTCTCTGTCGAAAGGGCACTCGCAGTTGCAAAATACCTGAATGAGAGAGTTGATGTCCCTGCGTCAAGAATTGCAGCAGGCGGATACGGAGACTCAAGACCAGCATTTTCAAACGATTCTGATAAAAACAGGACAAGAAACCGAAGAATAGAATTCATACTGAGGAAACCCAAATGAGTTCAGATCATAAACCAGAAAGTAAACCGGAACATAAAGCAGGACACGAAAAAACAGAAGCTTCTGCAGAAGGCAAAAAGCCCCTAAAAAAATGGCTGATTATTGGCGCGGTTATTGCTTTAGTGCTTATAATAATTTTAACAGCCGTATATTTCTTCTTTAAAGGCAAAGGGCAGGACAAAAAAGCCCCTGAAAGCGCAAAGGAAGAAAAAAAGGGCAAAGAGGAAAAGCCTGAAAAAGAAGAAAAAAAAGGCGAAGGAGAACCTAAAAAGCCGGATGAGAAAACCTTTTTCCCTGCAATATTTTTCACGGATCGACTTACGCTTCCTCTGTCCCCTCCTGTAAAGGAAGACGATGGGAAAGCCAAAAAAATGACGCTTAAGAAGGCAAAGGAACAAGAAGAACAGCCCAAGGAAGGCCAGAAATTTCTCATTATCCGCCTTGCGCTCGAATTTAAAAATGCGGAAGAAAAAAAGGCTTTTGAGGAATATGCGCCTGAAACCCTTAAGCAACTGGGACAGATAATAGCAACCAAAAACAAAGACGAACTTCTCAATTTCAGTGAAAAGCTGAAGCTGAAGCTCGAAATTTCAAGGATATCGGAAAAGGTAACTGATGGAAAAACCAGGCCTAAAAATATTTTTTTCACTGAATTCACAATACAGTAGGCAGGTCTGATTATGGGCGATATTTTAACCCAGGATGAAGTTGACAGTTTACTCAGCGGTCTGAGCTCCGGAAAAGTAGAGGTTGAGACAGACGTCCCCAAGGATACTACGGGGGTAGCCCTCTACGACTTCATGAGTCAGGAAAGGGTCATCCGCGGCAGGATGCCCACCTTTGAGGTAATAAACGAGCGTTTTGCAAGGGAAATGCGCTCCAGCCTCAGCTCCATTCTTCATACAACAGTTGACATAAGCAGCGAGAATCTTGACACCATCAAATTTTCTGATTTCGGACGATCACTTCCTGTTCCCACAAGCCTGCACGTTTTCAGGATGGAGCCTTTAAGGGGTCACGCCCTGCTTGTTCTTGAAAGCCAGCTTGTATTCAATCTCATTGATACTTTTTTCGGCGGAAAAGGAATGGGCAAGGCAAAAATCGAAGGCCGCGAATTTACTCCGATCGAAGAAAAAATGATCAAGAAGGTCGTGCAATCCTGCCTCATGGATCTTGAAACAGCCTGGGCTCCTGTTGAACCTGTAAAAACGCATCTTGTAAGATCTGAAGTAAACCCCCAGTTCGCAACAATAGTTCTGCCAACAGACCTTGTAATAGTCGCAAAATTCGAGGTGGAGCTTGAGCAGGCTGCGGGCATGCTGATTCTTTGTATGCCTTACGCAATGATAGAACCGCTCAGAAACAAGCTCACAGCAGGATTCCAGGCAGAGACAGAAGATATTGACCTGACCTGGGTAAAAAGAATGAAGGAAATCATTCTGGAGTCCCATGTTGACCTACAGGTCATGCTTGGCTCCACAGAAATAACAGGTGAAAAGCTTCTGTCGCTTAAGCCGGGAGATATAATCCAGCTTGATCAGGATGCGGCAGACCCCATCACCGCAAAAATCGAAGGGTTTGACAAGATAACCGGATTCGCAGGAGTTCAGAGAGGATTCCAGGCATTTCGGGTTGATGAAAAGCTTTTACTTAAATGAGGTCTTTATATGAGTGATGACGCCAACGAAACCAGGGCAGAAATAGGGCATCTTGACAAGGAACTTGCCTTTATACTTGATATTCCTCTGGAATTATCGGTGGAATTGGGCAGAAGCAGGATGCTCATAAACGATCTGCTGCAACTCGGGCAGGGTTCCATCATAGAACTTAACAAGCTGGCAGGTGAGCCGCTTGAAGTTTACATAAACGGCAAGCTCGTTGCAAAGGGCGAAGTCGTAGTTGTAAACGAAAAATTCGGGGTACGTCTGACGGACATAATAAGTCCGCTTGAAAGGGTCAGAAGCCTTGCAGCCACTAAAACGTCATAGGTTCTGAAATGGATCCTTCAATAAGCCCCAATATAATTCCTGAAATATGGCCTCTTGTCTTCAAGACAGGCGGAGCACTTGTTATTATTATCGGAATCCTTGCAGCCATTCTTTTCGTTGCAAAAAGATTCACCTCCCTTCCAGGCCGTCAGGAAGAAATAAAAATAATCGGGGCAAGACACTTTTCTCCGAGGGAAAAGCTTGTGATCGTGGAGGTCTTCGGCAAAAAAATTCTTCTTGGAGTCACTCCTGGAAGAATAGAGAAAATTGAAGTCTTTGAAACTCAGGAAAAGCATTCTGAAGCAGATGATCAGGCATTCAGAAAAGAGCTTGAGGTGAGAATGGAATCTGAAAAATAAAGCGGCGGCAGCTTTATGTCGGGTTACGAGCAAAGAGCGCTCTAACCCGACCTACATAACAAATCGTTAATCGGCGGAATTACAGGTCAGGGTGAGGGCTAAACTGAATGATTTCAGCCCCCTCATCCCAACCTTCTCCCCCGGAGCGGTGGAGAAGGAGTTATTTTGAAAACCTCAATTTGAGACCATGCGCTGTATAGTTGGAATTTGTCTACAGGAATAAAATATGCCTGAATTTATAAAAAAAATATCCGTCAATAATAAAAGCATTATAGCTGCCGTAATGGCGCTGTTTTTTATTTTTGCCATTGCCCTCCCCTGCTTTGGGGCAGACATTCCCATAATGCCGATCCCTTCAATAAAAATCGGAGTGGAAAAGGCCCAGAACACCGACCAGGTGGCTGTTGCACTTGAGATAATCGCCCTTCTCACAATTCTGTCCTTAGCCCCATCCATAGTCATTCTCATGACATCGTTCACAAGAGTGGCTGTGGCGCTGCATTTCCTCAGACAGGCAATAGGAACCCAATCCTCTCCGCCGAACCAGGTGCTGATCGGGCTTGCCATGTTCATGACCTTCTTTATAATGAAACCTGTATGGGACGATGTATATAAAAACGCCCTGACTCCTTATCTTGACAGCAAGATAACTTATAAGGAAGCACTTGTTAATGCTGAAAAACCAATGAAAAAATTCATGCTCGCAAACACCAGGGAAAAGGATCTGGCGCTTTTCATAAAACTCGGCAAATTTGAAAGGCCCCAGACAAAGGATGATGTTTCACTTACGACCCTCATCCCTGCCTTTGTGATAAGCGAACTAAAGACGGCATTCATTATAGGATTCATCCTTTATGTGCCGTTTCTTATTATTGATATGGTTGTGGCCAGCGTCCTTCTTGCCATGGGTATGATGATGCTTCCTCCGGTAATGATCTCCCTACCCTTCAAACTCATTCTGTTTGTACTTGCTGACGGATGGAATATTCTTGCGGGCTCTCTCATAAAAAGCTTTGTGGTGAACCTATGACGCCGGAATTTGTTGTGGGATTTGCCAAGGAAGCGATAATGCTTACGATACTTGTGTCCATGCCAATGCTTGGGCTGGGGCTTATCGTAGGGCTTGCCATCAGTATTTTCCAGGCTGTCACATCCATTCAGGAAATGACACTCAGCTTCGTGCCAAAAATACTCGCTGTTTTTATGGGACTTCTGTTTTTTGCGCCGTGGATGCTTGAAAAACTGGTGACTTTCATAGAAAAAATTATCACTAACATTCCGATGTATATCAGATAGAATTTCCAAAATATGGAACTTTTCGCCTTTACCCATGAAGAATACAAAACTTTTTTCCTTATTCTCACCAGAATAAGCACGATTCTTTTTCTGTTCCCATTTTTCGGAAGCCCTTCATTCCCTGCATTTGTAAAGGCAGGGCTTTCCTTTGCCCTTACCATTTTTCTTTTTCCAGTCGTTAAAGTTGATGCGTCTGCTTGGCCTGATTCCGCATCAGGCGTTGCCATGATGGGAGTCATAGAATTCATGGTGGGCTTTATTCTCAGCTTCAGTGTGAGGGTTTTTGTCGCGGCAGTACAGATGGCTGGACAGATCGCGGGCTTCCAGCTCGGTTTTTCAATGATCAACGTAATAGATCCCCAGTCAGGAAGCCAGGTCTCTGTACTTGATCAGCTGTTCTACTGGGTTGTTCTTGTAATTTTTATTGAAATCGGAGGCCACCATATAATCCTTTCTGCCGTGGTTGACAGTTTCACACTTCTCAAACCCGGTGTTTTGACTTATGGCCCGGATCTGGCTAAAAAACTGATCGAAATGCCCGCCGGCATGTTCGTCCTTGGAATCAAAATGGCGGCTCCAATAATGGCGACAATGATTCTTATTGACGCTGCATTCGGCATAATGACCAAATTCGCCCCGCAGATGAATATCCTGACAGTAGCATTCCCAGTCAAAATAATAGGCGGACTGTTCATGTGCGGATTAGCATTGACCACCTTCCTTATCGCCTGCAGATCTTTTGTTTCAGGACTTAATCTGCTTCTGAGGAGCTTTATGGCTCTTATGGGAGGGGGCTGATGCCTGAAGAAAGCGGACAAGAAAGAACCGAAGAGGCCACCCCCCGAAAACGGGAAAAAGCCAGAGAAGAAGGCCAGGTCGCCCGAAGCGTTGAAATTCCCTCTGTAATCGTGCTACTTGCTTCGATTGTCACACTTTATTTTCTCATAGGCTTTGTATACGGAAAGATGCACGATCTTATCCGGCGCAGCCTTTCCTTTGACAGAATCCCCCTGATGGACATACATGAACTTGTGAGGCAGTCCTATCATTTCACTTTTGTCTTTTTCATAACAATTGCACCTGTTTTACTTGCAGCCTTTATTGCAGCCCTTTTTTCGAACTTTATCCAGGTTGGTTTTACGGTCTCATGGCAGGCCATTGAGGCAAAACCTGACAAACTCGACCCAATGAAAGGCTTTGGCCGCATTTTTTCGAAAAAATCCGCCATGGAACTTGTAAAGAGCATCTTCAAGATAATCATAATCGCGTCTGTTGCTTATTCTTCGGTAAAGGGAAGCATTGGACAGCTATTCATGCTTTACGACAACACCATAGAACAGATCGTTATATTCATACTAAATGACTGTTTCAGGATGTTCTTCTGGGTTCTTGTTGCCATGTTCGTGCTTGCGGCTATAGACTTCGGTTTCCAGAAATGGAGCCATGAACAGCAGCTGAAAATGTCCAAGCAGGAAATAAAAGACGAATACAAGCAGACAGAAGGTGATCCCCAGATAAAATCCAGGATAAGAAGCATCCAGATGCAGGCCGCGCGCCAGAGAATGATGCATGAAGTTCCTAAAGCCGATGTTGTAGTAACAAACCCGACCCACTTTGCAGTAGCACTCCAGTATGACACCATGAACATGACAGCGCCCAAGGTAATTGCAAAAGGAGCAGGCGCAATTGCCCTGAAAATAAGGGAAATTGCCGCAGAAGCCGGTGTTCCTGTCGTGGAAAATCCACCTTTGGCCCGAAATTTGTATAAGTTAGCAGAAATAGGTGATGAGGTTCCTCCGGATCTTTACCAGACCGTTGCTGAAATCCTCGCCTATGTATACAAACTTAAGGGCAAGAAAATGTTCTGATTTCTTCTGTATAACGACGGCACTCCAATAATTATAATTTATGCCGCTAAAGCTTGCCCTTCTTATTAAGAATAATTTTGGTTATTGAAACATCCATAAAGCGTCATACTATTGGCACAGACAGTCAAGATTATGACATAAAAGGTGAATAAGATGGCTGCTGAAAACACAGGCGTTATAAAAGCAATCATGAACGAGTCCTCGGATATAGGGATGGTCGCGGCCGTAATAGCAATTCTCCTCGCGATGATTTTACCTGTACCCACCCTTATTCTCGACTTTCTTCTGGCCCTCAGCATTACTCTTTCGGTCATCGTTCTTATCACGACCATGTATACTGAAAAGCCACTGGATTTTGCCATATTTCCTACAATGCTGCTTTTCCTGACCCTTTTCAGGCTTTCGCTGAACGTGGCATCCACAAGACTTATTCTTCTCCACGGGAATGAAGGCCCGGATGCGGCCGGAGACATAATCAAATCATTCGGTGCATTCGTAGTTGGCGGTAATTATACCGTAGGTCTCATAATATTCGTTATTCTGGTCATCATCAATTTCATGGTTATCACCAAAGGCGCAGGCCGTATTGCTGAAGTTGCGGCACGCTTCACACTCGACGCCATGCCAGGAAAACAGATGGCCATAGACGCAGACCTTAATGCAGGAATGATTGATGAAAACGAAGCAAGAGCGAGACGAAAAGAAGTTGCCAATGAGTCGGAATTCCACGGAGCAATGGATGGTGCCAGCAAGTTTGTAAGAGGGGACGCTGTCGCGGGCATAATAATTACCCTGATAAATGTAATCGGCGGAATCATAATAGGGGTTTCAAACGGGCTTGACATGGCGACAGCAGCGTCAAACTATACCCTTCTTTCAGTTGGCGACGGTCTTGTCAGCCAGATCCCTGCCCTGATAATCTCCACAGCCTCAGGTGTTCTTGTTTCAAGGGCAGGAAGCGGAGAAAGAATGGGCAAGGAATTTTCAAACCATATTTTCAAGCGCCCTGCTCCCATTTATATGGGTTCAGTAATAGTTTTCTTCCTGGGACTTGTTCCCGGGCTCCCTGCCATTCCATTCATGTTTCTTGCGGCTGCTCTGTCCGGAAGCGTTTATTATTTTTCCAAGGATAAAGCCGAAGAAAAAGCACTTCTTCCAGGAGCGCCCGGCCATAAGGAAGAAGCAGCTGAACCATCAGGCCCGGAAGAGGTGGATCATCTTCTTTCAATGGATGTCATGGAGCTTGAAGTTGGTTACGGAATAATTCCGCTTGTTGACAAGTCCCAGGACGGAAGTCTTCTCGCCAGGATAAAGTCCATAAGGCGCCAGTTCGCATCAGACCTGGGCATGGTTGTTCCACCAATTCACATCAGGGACAATCTCAAGCTGAGGCCGTCAGAATACCGCTTTATTATCAAAGGCGTGGAAATGGCAAAATCAGAGTTAATGGTGAATCACCTTCTGGCAATGGACCCTGGAGACGTTGCGAGACCGATTGACGGAATACCGACAAGAGAACCTGCTTTCAATCTCCCTGCCATCTGGATACCGCCTGAAAGGGAAGAAGAGGCAAGATTTGCCGGATATACGGTTGTGGACAACTCAACCGTTGTGGCCACTCATCTTACGGAAATAATAAAATCCAATGCTTCTGATCTTCTCGGACGTCAGGAAGTTCAGCATCTCATTGAAAATGTTGCCAAATCGAGTCCAAAAGCTGTGGAAGAGCTTGTTCCTAACCTCATGAGTATAGGCATGGTTCAGAAAGTTCTCCAGAATCTGCTCAGTGAGCGCATATCAATACGCGACATGCTGACAATAGTTGAGACCCTTGCAGATTATGCGACAATGACAAAAGACCCTGATCTTCTAACAGAATATGTGCGCCAGAAAATGTCCAGATCCATACTTGCACCATATGTTCAGCCGGATGGGGTAATTTCTGTCATTACCATGGACAGAAAGGTCGAGGATATTTTGACGAAGAGTCTCCAGCATACTGATCATGGAACATATATGTCCATAGATCCTAATGTTGCTGAAAAAATAATTCTTGCCACCAAGACGGCCACTGAAAAGGCCATGGACATGAATGTACAGCCAATTGTCCTGACTCCTCCGGGAGTAAGACGCCATCTCAGAAGAATGGTGGAACACTTCTTGCCTGCAGTAATTGTAACGTCACATGCCGAGATAATGCCGAGCATAAGTCTCAGGGCTGTGGCCAAAATAGAAATATAATTTACATCCGTATTCAAGCGGCACCTGCGTTGGCATCGTCGTCAGCTCCTCGGCGTACAAACAACGTAGGCCTCCGGGGCTTCCTCCTTGCCGCCTTGGTGTCATCTTGAATGAGAAGCGAAATAACAGACCTCCGGACGCTGAGTTTTAAAAAACCGTTAAGACCTTGGAGAAAAAAATATGGCATCCCGAACATTTACAGCAGAAAGCATACAGGCAGCCATAAGCATGGTAAAGGAAAGCATCGGACCAGATGCTGTCATTCTGAACACAAGAAGACTGCCGAAAAAAACCAGGGATCCATATGGCAAGGACATGTTCGAGGTCATAGCAACCCAGTCATCAGGCCCTGCCTCACAGAATTCAAAGCAGGGAGCCTCGCTCATAAAAAAAACTGAAAGGCTTCAGAATCAACCGGTACAGAACCTGTTCAACCCGGCTCAGCTTAGCGGCCAAAGTCATGAAGAAAAACCGGACTCTGCCCTTGCGACAATCCAGGCTGAGCTTGATGCCCTCAAAGACATGATTAAAACGCTGTCGTTCTCGGACGGAATTCCTGATGAAGTAAGACGCCTGCCTGAATGTATGGCTTTATTTAACAGACTTGCAGGAACCGGGCTGACAGAGAGAAGAGCCAGACGTTTCATGAGCATTGCGTATGAGGCCATGGAAGGAAAGGAATTTTCAGCTTCGGATTTTAACAGAAAACTGATAGATGTTCTTCTCGGAACCCTTGAAGTAACCGATCCTTTTACAGAAATAAACAGCGGCAATACAAAAAAGAACAAGGCTTTTGCGCTGATAGGCCCGACTGGATCAGGAAAGACAACGACCATAGCCAAACTTGCGGCTGAACTGAGTATTGTCAGAAAGCTCAAAGTAGGTGTAATCTCGATTGACGGTTACAGAATCGGGGCCATAGAACAGATCAAAACATATACGTCCATAATGGGAATCCAGTGCATGGCCGCATTTTCAAGGGAAGATCTTGCCATTGCCATGAGCAAGATGGAAGGCAAGGATGTCATTCTCATAGACACGGCAGGTTATAGTCATTTTGACACCCAGAAGATGAATGAGATCTCGGATCTGATTCAAAAAGACGCCGATATTTCAAGCCTTCTTGTCTTAAGCGCGACCACATCCAAAGAGGACATGCTCGAAGCTTCAAAGAGATACTCTGCATTGAATCCTTCAGCCTATGTTTTTACCAAGCTCGACGAGACATGCAGGCCAGGTGTCATCCTTGACCAGATACTGGACATGCGCATGCCGGTTGCTTTCATGACCAACGGCCAGAAAGTTCCCGACGACCTTGTGGCTGCCACACGTAAAAAAATAATGGGATTTGTATTTGAGAGCCGCAGAATTTCATCGTAAGGTGAAAAACGGATTAAGGATAAGCTCTACCTGATCCAAATTTTATGAATATCGCCTAAATTTAATGACTGGAGTCACAAATGGTTGACCAGGCAAGCAGCCTAAGAAAACTGATGGATCAGAAAACAACCGAAACCGGATTTGCTCTGGCAGGAAATTCAAAAAACACCATAGTCCTATCAGTCACCAGTGGCAAAGGCGGAGTTGGTAAAACAAATATAGTCGCAAGCCTTGCGGAAGCATTCAGATCCATGGGGCAGAGAGTCCTGATAATTGACGCTGACCTTGGACTTTCAAATGTTGATATAATTTTCGGGGTGCATCCCGAGTATCATATCGGCCACGTAATCGACGGAGAAAAAAACATTTCGGAAGTTCTCCTCACCACAGCGACAGGAATAAAAATTCTTCCGGCAGGTTCAGGAGTAACCGAGCTGACCCATCTTACCCAGGGTCAGAAAATGAATCTTCTTGTGGAGCTTGGTACACTCGAAGGCTCTTTTGATATAGTTCTTGTGGACACGGGCGCAGGAATCTCTCCAAATGTCCTTTATTTCAATGCTGCGGCTGATGACTGCATGATAATAGCAACAAGGGAACCAACTTCCATAACCGACGCCTACGCGATGATGAAGGTCATGAACACCCAACACGGAATTAGAAGGTTCAAGCTGCTCATAAACATGGTCAGGGAGTCTTCAGAGGCAAAGGCCGTTTATCTTAACCTGAGCAACGCTGCCCAGAAATTCCTTAGCAATGTGGTCATTGAATACATGGGATTCATACCACAGGATGAAACACTTCAAAGATCCGTAATTAAAAGGGTTCCGGTAATTGTTGACAATCCCGGAGCAGCCTCAAGCCAGAGCATAAAAAAACTGGCAAGAATGATAATGATGTCTCCGCGCACATCCGAATCAGGCGGTAATATAAAATTCTTTGTAAAAAGATTCGTCAATATGGGCAATTAAGCCATAATTATTTATTTTTATTTAAAATACTAAATCCAGGCATTATTTTATTTTAATAGACAGACTATTGCATGATCAGTTTTTTAAGCACTTGATAAGAAAAGCTTTCCTGAAATTCGGTATTCCTGTAGAAAAAAGGATGGTTCAAGGGTTATTCTTTTTGGAATGAATGCATATAAACCACTCCAAAGACCTCTTCAGGAAAGCCGGTATCATGATAAATGAACCAGGCTTATAAATAAGGTTCATCTGCATATGAGCATGAATACATTTTTTTATCCCTATGAAAGCCATGGATCAGGCTTTTTTTCACCCGAGGAAAGGGAGGCTCAGATTGTAAAATATGCGTTTTTCGTGAGACAGATAGCACACAGAATTTCCTTAAGGCTGCCGTCTTCAGTTAATCTTAACGAGCTTATAAGCGCAGGATGCCTTGGCCTAATAGATGCGGTGGACAAGTTCAATCCAAAAAAAGATGTCAGTCTCAAGACATATGCCCAGTACAGAATAAAGGGCGCAATACTCGATGAACTCCGAAGCATGGACTGGTATTCCAGATCGATGCGCAAAAGGATTCACGACATAGAAAAGGCGGTATTCGCCTTTGAGTCAAGGGAGGCAAAGCCTGCCGATGACGAAGATATCGCTGCTGAAATGCACATATCCATTGAAGAGTATCATGAAATGCTTTTTGAGATTCATGCGGCATCCATACTGAGCCTTGATACTTTTTTACGGAACGAGGAAAACACGGAATCAAAAAGAACTTTTCAGGATAATCTTCAGGGAGAAGACGATCCTTCCGATAATATGGGAAAGGAAGAACTGAAAAAGGCTGTGGCAAAGGCAATAGGTCTGCTTTCAAAAAAAGAACAGGTGGTTATCTCCCTTTATTATTATGATGAACTTACCTTGAAGGAAATAGGAAGGGTTATGGATCTGACCGAATCAAGAATATGCCAGATACATTCAGGAGCGCTCATCAAACTCAGATCCCGCCTTTCGGTCTACAGATAAACAGGGATGATTGATTATGGCCCAAGACAAACAGGATTTCGACTCCATATCCCAGGATGATATTGATGCCCTTTTGTCAGGAAAGACAAACAAGGCCGAGACTTCATCAGGTAAAAAAAATCCTGAAAAAGGTCAGAGTTCTCCTGTTGTCTCCGGGCAAACCGGGCCAGAATCATCTGATATTGCCGAATCAGTCTCCCAGGGCGATATAGATGCACTTCTCAGCAGCATAAAACCAATCGATACAGACCTTTCTGAAACAAAAGAAGAAAAAAGCCCGGGCATTGGCAGCATAGTTAATCAGGATGATATTGACAGTCTGCTTTCCGTATTCAAAACAGACGATAAAAAACCTGCTGAATCAAAACCCCAGACAGAAAGTCATTTTGATGTTTTCTCCCAGGACGACATTGACAGCCTTTTGGGATCAATATCAGAACCTCCTCCAGAGCCAATTGCTGAGCCTGTTCAGGAAAAACCTCAATCTTCGACCGTTTCCCAGGATGATATTGACTCACTTCTCGGTGCTGCTCTGAAACCGGAAGCTCCGCAACAGACTCCTGCGCCTGTATCAGAAAAACCTGAAAAGCCGGAAAAAATTGAATCGGCAACTGTTTCCCAGGACGACATAGACTCTTTATTTGGAAGCACTGCAAAGCCGGAACCTAAAAAACCAGCTAAAGAGGATCTTGCAAAAGCCATCTCCCAGGACGACATCGACAGTCTTTTGGGGTCAATATCAGAACCTGTTCCAGAGCCAATTGCTGCGCCTGTTCAGGAGAAAGCAGAGTCTTCAACCGTTTCCCAGGATGATATTGATGCCCTTCTCGGCGCTGCAATAAAGCCGGAGCCTCCAAAACCTGCGGAACCTGCAACTTTTGAAACTGTATCCCAGGACGATATTGACAGCCTTTTTTCAAGCAAACCTGTTGTTTCAGCTGATGAGCCTGACACACAATCAATTTCTCAGAATGAAATTGAGTCCCTGCTCTCGGGATATGACGGCAAAAAGGAAAAAGAAGAAAAGCCGGAGCCTGAATTTGTATCGCAGGATGAAATAGAGGCTCTTTT